>CANHGA010000158.1 GCA_947460085.1 Synechococcaceae cyanobacterium | reverse complement strand
GTAGAGCTGCTCCCGCAGGAGGTCGTGGGCGAGCTGGAACGGATCCTCCCGTTGTCTCTGGAGACTTTGCAGATTCAGCTGGCGCTCCAAATCCAGTTGCTCAGGCCTGAGATGGGGCTCCCGCACCATCGTCAACAGCAAGGGCAGCAGGGTTGAAGCATCAGCCGCTGCGCACTTCAGGCTCACCACCAAGCTGTCTTCCGAAGCCTCCGAGCGCAAAACGGCTCCCCGGCCCTCCACCAAATCAGCCAGGGCATCGGCATCCAGGTCGCCGCAGCCCCGGGTCATCAATCCGGCTAGCAGTTGGTGCGCGCCCCGCTGGCCCCGGGGGTCTTGGCTGCTGCCGCCACGAATCCAGAGGCGGGCTGCGACAACGTCGGGGCCAGGCCGTTGCTGCCAGATCAGAGGCAGGCCGCCGGGCAGGGTTGTTTGGTTCCAGGGGGTCATGTGGGCACCGCCTCGAGCACAAAGGCTTTGGCGGGATCCAGCAGGGGCAGGGCTTGCCGATGCAGCTCCACTGGGTTCCAGTGTTGGAGCCATTCCAAGGGGGCTGCCAAGGATTGGGGCCGGCTCCAGAGCCCATTGCTCCCAATCAAGCCGGCGATCCCCCCTGCCGCCTCCAGGCCAAAGCGATACCCATTGGCCACGAGGCGCTGGGCCCGCAACCACTCGGATTCCGAGATGGGCTCCTCCATCAGCTCCTGCCAAACCTGGCCAATCGCCTGGCGCACCTCGCCCAGGTCATCGGTCTCACAGACCGCTTCGAGCAAGGCAAAGCTGCCCCATTCCATGGCGTGAACGTCGAGATCAATGCTCTCCACCAGTCGCAGCTGCTCGCGCAAGCGGTTGACCAGCCGGCTGCGCCGCCCCTCGGCCATCACGGTGGTCATCACATCGGCGCCCATCACCCCGACCACATCGGCGGCGGCGGGCTGTTGCCACAGCATCAGGAGGCGGGCCGATTCCAGCCGGGGAATGGCAAGGCGGTGCTCGCCGGGATGAACCTGCAGCTGGGAGCGGGGGCCCGGTTCGTCCACGGCTCCAAGCCGGGCGAGGGCACTGCTCCCAAGCTCGGCGTCGAGGTCCCCCCAACCGGCCAATTGGCCGCCCAGGGCCAGGACACAGCGGTTGGCGCCATAGAGCCGTTGGTGAAACTGGGCCATGGCGGCTGGCTGATGGGCCAGCAAGGCCTCCTTTTGGCCCAGGATTGGCTGGCCGTAGGGATGGTCTCCGCAACCCAATTTGAGGAGTTGCTGGAAGGCCATTTCATCGGGCTGGTCTTCGCTCTGGGCCAATTCCTCGAGCACCACTTGGCGCTCCATGGTGAAGGCCTCGCCGTCGAGTTCGGGCTCAAGCACGAGCTCGAGCAGGAGCTGCAACGCCTCTGATGCGGCAGTCGGTGGAATCAGAACGTGATAGTGGACGTCGTCAAAGCCCGTGGCTGCGTTGCTTTGGCCGCCCAGGGCTTCGATGCGCCGATCGAACTCACCGGCAGCCAGGTTGCGGCTCCCCTTAAACACCATGTGTTCAAGGAAGTGGGCCAGGCCACTTTCCCCGGGACCCTCAAAGACGCTGCCGGCGCGGCACCAAAAATCGATGCAGACCAGGGGGGAGGTCTCCATGCCCAGGACCATCACCTGGGCCCCATTGGCCAGCTGGCGTTGTTCGGGGTTGCTGAGGCCTGGCAACAGGGGCAACGGGGGGGCCAGGGGCAAGGCAGAGAACCATGGCAAGATCTGCATTCTGCTGGCTGCCGGGCCTTTTGTGAGCACAATCCCTTCCTCGAGCGCCACCCCTGCAAGCGGCGGGCTCCATCCCCTGGTCGATGCGTTGGCGGATCGGATTCGCACCAGCTGGCAGGTGTTGCCAGAGCTGGCCCCCCTGGAGATCGCCGCCGACCTGGAGGCGATCAGTGGCAGTCTCGATGGGGAGGCCCTGTTCATCCGCAATGAACTGCGCCAGTGCCGCGGGCTGCGCAAGTTGCACCTGGAGACGGCCCGGCTTGGGGCTGGCTTGCAAATCCTGCACTGCGTGCTGTTCCCCGATCCCCGCTTTGACCTACCCGTTTTCGGCGCCGACATCGTTGCCGGCCCAGCGGGGGTTTCGGCGGCCATCGTCGATCTCTCCCCCGTTTCCGGCTCCCTTCCTGAGGGCATCGCTAGGGCGCTGGCCGCCCGCACCCCAAGGCCCTACAGCCAACCCAGGGAGCTGCCGCCCTGGGGAGAGATTTTTTCTCCCTTCGTGCGATTTGTGCGCCCAGCCAATGCAGAAGAAGAGGGCTGGTTTATCGACGAGGTGGCCGAGGTGTTGCAGGTCCTGGCGGAGGCGATAACGGCCACCGGGCCCCAACCCCTCGACCATCCGGCTACGGTGAATCGCTGGCAGGGTCAGCTCCGCTATTGCAAGCAACAGAAGCAAAACGACAAGACCCGCCGGGTGCTGGAGAAGGCCTTCAATCCGGAGTGGGCGGATCGTTACATCGAGGAACTCCTGTTCGACGATCCCCAGCCGTTGGCTTTGGGAGCTGGTTGATGAAGCGTCCTTGGTGGCTGGCCGTTGGTGGTTTGGCCCTGGTGATTGGCTTGGCCTCCCTATGGCGTCCCTCACCGGCGCCTCGCCCCATCGCCAAGGCCCCGGTCCAACAGCTCCCGGAAGCGGTTTCAGCCCTTGGCCGGCTTGAACCCGCTGGAGATGTGCGCAAGCTCGCGGCCCCCATGTCAGGCCTGGGGGGAAGTCCCAGGATCGATGTTCTCCTGGTACAGGAGGGGGATCGGGTGCGCAGGGGCGAACTGCTGGCCAGCTTTGACAGCAGACCTGGCCTCCTGGCTGATCAGGCGCTGCTGAAAACCAAGATTGCTAACACTCTGCTCCAGCTTCAACTGCTTGATCGAGATACAAGTCGTTATCGGCAATTGGCAAAAGGTGGTGCTACTGCTTCAGCCGATCTTGACACTCGTGAAATCAAACTCATTGATTTACGTGGACAGTTAGCCACTGCTCGAGATCAGCTGAGCCGGGTTCAAACCGATCTGGTACTCAGCCAGTTGCGTTCTCCGATTGACGGCACTGTGCTACGCGTTTATGCCCGTCCAGGTGAACGCCCTGGGGACAAGGGAATTCTCGAAATTGGTGATACTGCTCGCATGGAGGCTGTGGCCGAGGTTTATGAAAGCGATATCAACAGGGTTCGTGTTGGCCAACTTGTGACTTTGACCAGCGAAAATGGTGGATTCAAAGGGAGCCTTCAAGCCCACGTTCTCTGGATTACGCCCCAAGTGAGTCAGAGGGCCGTGTTGTCTACCGATCCGACGGGCGATGCTGATGCCAGGGTTGTGGAAGTACGCCTATCGCTTGAACCGTCGGATGCTGCTCGTGTTCAAGCTTTGGTCGGCCTCAAGGTGATTGCCCGCTTCAAGCCTTGAGGACCCTGAAAAGACTGTTGCAGGCCTTCCGATCGCTGGGGTCTGGACGCTCCATCCCCCTGTCGATGCTGCTGCTGACGAGGCAGCCCGTGAGGCTTGCGGTGGCCCTTGCGGGCATCAGTTTCGCGGGCATTTTGATGTTCATGCAGCTTGGATTTCGCGACGGACTCTTTGATGCCAGCGTCACGGTGCATCGCCTTCTCGATGCTGATGTGGTTCTGATTAGCCCCCGCTCCAGCAGCTCTGTGAGCATGGCCGGCTTTCCGCGCCGGAGACTGGTGCAAGCCACGGCCGATCCTGATGTGGTCGGCATTACTCCGGTCCATTGGAGTCTTTTGCTTTGGCGCAATCCCCAGAATCGATCGACCCGATCGATTCTCGCCCTTGGCTTTGAGCCTAGTGACCCCTTGCTTATCAACCCCGTTTTGGCGACGAAGGCCCAGGTTTTAACCCAGCGTGGTCGAGTTTTGTTTGATGATCAGTCGCGACCTGAGTTTGGTCCGGTTGCCCAGTGGTTTAAGCAGGGTCGCATTGTCGAAAGCGAGATATCTGGGAAAAGGGTTCGGGTCGCTGGACTGGTAAGCCTTGGTACGTCTTTTGGCGCCGATGGAAACTTGCTTGCCAGCAGTGAAACATTTCTCGAATTGCTCCCCAATACGCCGGCTGGCAGTATTGAGGTGGGATTAATACGGCTCAAACCTGGTGCCGATTCCGTTGGAGTCATCAAACGATTGAGTGCAGCGCTTCCGGCCGACGTAAAGGTGCTTAGCAAACAAGATTTTATCGACTTTGAGCAAAACTATTGGCGCTCCAGCACCTCGATTGGTTTTATCTTCACGCTAGGTGCTGCGATGGGCTTTATTGTTGGCTGCGTTATTGTCTATCAAGTTCTCTATTCTGATGTGAGTGATCACCTACCTGAATACGCCACCTTGATGGCAATGGGCTATCCACTCTCAAACCTCTTGGGCGTGGTTGCCAGGGAGGGCCTGTATTTGGCTGTGTTTGGCTACCTGCCTGCCTACGTCGCAGGGGAGGGGCTTTATTGGCTTGTTCGCAGCGCTACCAAGTTGCCCGTTGCGATGGATGTCAGCCGTGCCCTAACTGTGTTCAGCATGATTTTGGTGATGTGTATGGTTTCGGCTGCTTTGGCTATGCGTCGTTTGGCTGACGCCGATCCGGCAGATATTTTCTGAGGTAAGTCTCCATGGCAGTCACCCCTGTTTCCATCTCTGGCCTCCGGCATTGCTTCGGCAAAGGTTCCATGCGGCGTGAGGTTTTGCAAAGTATTGATTTGGTGATCAAGCCTGGAGAAATCGTTCTGCTTACGGGTCCTTCCGGTTGCGGAAAAACAACGTTGTTGACCTTGGTCGGGGCCTTGCGTCAGATTCAAGAAGGATCGATTGAAATTTTTGGCCATCAATTGCATGGTGCCAGTCGCACTGCAAGGCAACAACTAAGACGTCGCATTGGCATGATCATTCAGGGTCACAATCTGCTGCGCTGTCTCACTGCTGAAGAAAATGTCCAAATGGGATCGGATTTGCTCGTTGGTTTGAGCTTTGAAGAGCGCAGAGCCCAAGCCCGGGATTGGCTGCGGGCTGTTGGTTTGGGGGATCACCTGGGGAAGTTGCCCCATGACCTCTCTGG
>CANHGA010000157.1 GCA_947460085.1 Synechococcaceae cyanobacterium | reverse complement strand
GTTCCATTCCAACGGATTGAGGTCTGCTGGTGTGAACCGGAGAGACCATCGGCTGGGCCGAATTCTTTTTTAATTCCCGGCAAGCTGGATGCGTTGCTCCAGGGCAAGGGCTTCGGCTTTCTGCTTGACCCAGAAGCTGGCGAGGTTGGAGAGGGACCGACCTTGCCTCGAGCTTTCTTGGGCCATCCATTCCTGCATTTCCAGGGAGATGGAGATGGAGATGCGGGTTGATCTCTTGTTGTTCTTCCCGAGGTCCGTCCCGTTTTGGGCTTCGGTGGCAGTTTCAATCGATGCGGGGTAACGGTTGCGGCCCATGGATGCAGCTTGTGAGGTTGTTATGCAAAATGCATCAACAGCAATTTGCATCAGTGTTGGTGCAGTTGCCATCCCCACTAGTGGGGGTGGGATGTCCAGGGAGTTACACCACAGCCGGTGGGGTTTCGGGATGGCCGGCTTCCGATTCTTTGTGTGCAAGCCACGACTGGAACAGCCGGAATGGTCAACCCAATGAATTGAGCCCATAGATTTGACACTCCGGCTGGGGGTAGCCAGCCCATGGAACGCTTTTTTCTCGAACTCGATCCGCCCGAGCAGGTGATGCGCACCTGGCCCCACGTGGTGGTGGTTGGTGGTGGTTTTGCGGGCCTGAAAATCTGCCATTCCCTCGCGCGCCAGGCAGTCCGCGTCACGCTGATCGACAAACGCAACTTCAACCTGTTCCAGCCGCTGCTTTATCAGGTGGCCTCGGGGTTGGTGTCGGAGGCTGATATCGCCTCGCCCTTGCGCCAAATGGTGGGCGATGCGCCAAATATCCAGATCCTGCTCGGGGAGGTGGTCGACATCGATCCAGAGGCGCGCCAGGTGGTGTTCAACGGCCAGCACTACGGCTACGACCAGCTCATCCTGGCCACCGGCTCGGGCAGCACCTATTTCGGCCGGGAGGAATGGAGGGCTTTAGCGCCTCCAATGAAGATCCTCGAGCATGCCGATGAGATCCGCCGGCGGCTGTTGATGGCCCTCGAGGAAGCCGAACAGACGACGGACCTCAAGCAACGGTCGTTTTTGCAGACCGTTGTGGTGGTGGGAGCAGGCCCCGCCGGTTGCGAGCTGGCCGGGTCCCTGATCGAATTGATGCACCGGGCCGTCCAGCGCAACTTCAAGCAACTCCGTCAGAGTGATTGCCGGGTTGTCCTGGTCGACCTGGTGGAGCGGGTGTTGCCCACCATGGCCGCGCCGCTTTCTGCCGCCGCTGCTGCCTACCTGGAGGGGGCCGGGGTGGAGTTGCAGCTCGGCCACAAGGTGGAATCGATTGCCCCTGGGCGCGTCTGCCTGCTTGGTGCAGCGGGAGGACAACAACTCGAGGCGGCCACCATCTGCTGGACCGCCGGGGTGCGGGCTTCCCGATTGGGAGGGCTGTTAAGCGAACGCACAGGCTGCGCCGTTGACCGGGGCGGCCGGTTGGTGGTGAACACCGATTTCTCGATCCCCGATTATCCGGAGATCCGGGCGGTGGGCGATCTCTGTTCCTACAGCCATACCAGCGATGCAGCATCGCTGCCGGGCATGGCTGGACCGGCAGTGCAGGCCGGTGGCTGGGTCGCCCGCGACATCCTGGCCGGTCTCACGGGCCAAACGATGGCTCCCTTCCGCTGGCAGGACCTGGGCACCATGGCGGTGATTGGCCCCTGGTATGCCGTGGCCGACCTGCGGGGTACTTACCTCACAGGCCTGGCCGGCTGGGTGGTGTGGGCCCTGGCCCATTTGGCCTTTATTCCCGACACCGAAAACCGCATCGCCCTGTTCAGCAAATGGATGTGGCAGATCGCCACCCGCCAACGCACCGCCCTGCTGATCACGGGTCGGCCGGACCAGCACCTGGGCGTGGATGTGGGGCTATTCCGGGCGGAACGTCCTGAACTGGTCGAGGGCGCCGTGGAGGCGCCTACTTGATGAACAGCATCTCCTGGTAGGTGGGTAGGGGCCAAATGGCGTCGTCCACCAAGGCTTCCAGGCCATCCACCGCCTCCCGCAGCACTTCGATCAGGGGAAGGAGGCTGTTGGCGCAATGGTTCATGTGGCCCTGAACATCGCCATGGGGTGGGTTGGTGATGGCCTCCTCGAGCTTGGTGCAGGTCTGCAGGAGCTGTTGGTTGAGCCCAGCGATCGTGCTGACCAACCCCCGGTCGCAGGGAAGGGCCAGGCTCTCCTGGTGATGCAACGAGCTGGAGAGTTGCCCCAGGTAGCCCATCACGGCGGGGTAGATCTGGGTGCGGGCCATCTGCAGGGCAAGCTTGGCCTCAACTTCAATCGCGAGCACGTATTGCTCGGCGTAGACCTCGTAACGGCTTTCGAGCTCCACGGGGCTGAGAACCCCAATATTGGCGAACAGCTCCCGGATGGCCGGGCGTTGCAGGACGCCCAAGGCTTCGGCGGTGTTGTGGAGATTTTCGAGGCCCCGTTCCTCGACGGCCATGCGGTGCCATTCCTTGGAATAGCCATCGCCCCCAAACACCACGGCGCCGTGGTTCTGCATGATTCCCTTCAGCACCGCGTAGGCGGCGGTTTCGAGGGAATCGCCGGCATTGAGCTTGGCTTCCAATTCGTTGGCAACGAATTGGAGCGAATCGGCCAGGATCGTGTTCATGGCCACCAGCGGGCCCGCCACGGACTGGTTCGAGCCGACGGCCCGGAACTCAAAGCGGTTGCCGGTAAAGGCGAAGGGAGATGTGCGGTTCCGATCACCCGGGTCCTTGAGGAATTCGGGCAGGGTGTCGACCCCCAGTTGCATCACCCCAGCGGCTGCAGACCCGGTCACTTCACCAAGCAGGATCTGCTTGAACACATCTTCGAGCTGGCTGCCGAGGTAAACCGAGATGATGGCCGGAGGGGCCTCGTTGGCGCCAAGTCGGTGATCATTGCCGGCGGTGGCGACCACGGCCCGGAGCAGGGGCCCGTAGAGGTGCACGCCGCGAATGACGGCGCCGCAGAACAGCAGGAATTGCATGTTCTCGTGCGGGGTGCTGCCGGGATCGAGCAGGTTGCCCTGGGTGGCATTGCCCACCGACCAGTTGACGTGCTTTCCAGAGCCGTTGATGCCTTCGAACGGCTTTTCGTGCAATAGGCAGGTCAAGCCGTGCTTGCGGGCTGTGTTTTTGAGCAGCGTCATGGTGAGCTGCTGGTGGTCGGTGGCCACATTGGCCGCCTCGAAGAAGGGCGCAATCTCGAACTGGCCTGGGGCCACTTCGTTGTGACGGGTTTTGGCGGGAATGCCCAGGGTGTACATCTGGCGCTCCACGTCTTGCATGAAGACCTGGACCCGCTCGGGGATTGCCCCGAAGTAGTGGTCGTCGAATTGTTGGCCCTTGGCCGAGGCATGGCCGAACAGGGTGCGGCCGGTGAGCAGCAGGTCGGAGCGCAGGGCAACGAAGCTGCTATCCACCAGGAAATACTCCTGCTCCGCTCCACAACTGGAGTTGACCGGAGCCACCTCCTGGCAGCCGAGCAACTTGAGCAACCGCTGGGCCTGGCGGTTCATGGCCGCATTCGAGCGCAGCAGGGGTGTCTTCTTGTCGAGGGCTTCGCCGGTCCAGGAGATGAAGACCGTGGGAATACAGAAGGTGACCCCGTTGGGGGTCTCCATCAGGAAGGCGGGGCTGGTGATGTCCCAGGCGGTATAGCCCCGGGCCTCAAAGGTGGAGCGGATGCCGCCGTTCGGGAAGGAGGAGCCATCGGGCTCGCCCTGCACCAGCACCTTGCCCGTGAATTCGGTGATGGTGGAACCATCCCCCTGCACGGAGATAAAGCCGTCGTGCTTCTCGGCGGTGGAGTTGGTGAGCGGGTAAAAAACGTGGGCGTAGTAGAGGGCTCCCCGGCTGGTAGCCCACTCCTTCATGGCTTGGGCCACCACGTTGGCCACGGTCCCGTCGAGCTTTCCGCCGTCCTTGATGGTCTTTTGGACCGACTTGAAGACGTCCTTGGGCAGGGCCGCCTTCATCTTGGCCAGATCAAACACGTCCTGGGCCCAGAGTTCCTGGAGGGGAGCGGTGGGACGCGTGGCCGTGGCAGGCCGTTCCTGGATCGTCTGGAAGGCGGAGAGACGCTGGGAACTGGGCATTCGATCTAGTTTTTATGTACTTTATCTTTGGCTGGGGTGGTCTAAATGGATGAATCCATTGCTACCGATCCACCGGCGCCCATAAAAAAAGCCCCCCCTCGCGGAGGGAAGGCTCGTCGAAGGAAGGCCACTGCAGGGCAGCCCCGTGCTGGGCAGGCTGCAGCGGATACCCCTGGGAATCAGGCGTCGTAGTACATGGTGAACTCGTGGGGGTGGGGCCGCTGGCGCAGCTGTTGCACCTCCTCGTATTTCATCGAAACCCAGTTGTCGATGAAGTCTTCGGTGAACACACCGCCCGCCAGCAGGTAATCCTTGTCGGCCTTGAGGGCCTCGAGGGAACCGTTGAGCGATGAAGGCACGGTGGAAATCTTCGAAAGCTCCTCGGTAGAGAGTTCGAAAAGATCGACGTCGGTGCCGTCACCGGGATCAATCTGGTTGTTGATGCCATCAATACCCGCCATCAACATGGCTGCGAAGCCGATGTAGGGGTTGGAGAGGGCATCGCCGGAACGGAATTCCAGGCGCTTGGCCTTCGGGCTCGGACCGGTGAGGGGAATGCGCACCGCCGCCGAACGGTTGCCCTGGGAGTACACCAGGTTCACCGGGGCTTCAAATCCTGGCACCAAGCGCTTGTAACTGTTAGTGGTGGGGTTGGTGAAGGCCAGGAAGCTAGGGGCATGCTTCAGCAGACCGCCGATGTACCAACGGGCGGTTTGGGAGAGGTTGGCGTAGGTGCCTTCACCAAAAAAGAGGGGGTTGCCTCCTTTCCAGAGGCTCTGGTGCACGTGCATGCCGCTGCCGTTATCGCCGAACACCGGCTTGGGCATGAAAGTGGCAGTCTTGCCGTACTTCTTGGCAATGTTGCGCACTACGTACTTGTAAATCATCACGTTGTCGGCCGCGCTGATCAGCTCGGCAAACTTCATGCCCAGCTCGTGTTGGGCCGTCGCCACCTCGTGGTGCTGCTTCTCAATGGGAACCCCCAGGCTCGCCATGGTGAGAAGCATTTCACTCCGCATGTCCT
>CANHGA010000156.1 GCA_947460085.1 Synechococcaceae cyanobacterium | reverse complement strand
TGCAGGGCAATCGGATCGCTGGCGCTGGGGTTGATGTCGGGGGGCAGGTTGAGCACCACGGCCAGGCGTCTGCGGGCCACGGCCCGATCCGCCAGGGCTTGGATCAGATTTTCTTGGTTGCTGGCTTCGATGGAGCGCCGGCGCAGCACATCCAGCCTGGGCACCAGGCCCGCCTGTTTGAGATCCAAGGTGTCCTGCAGGATCACCAGATCGCTGCGCACATTGGCATCCTGAATCCTTACCAGCTGGTCAGCCTGCTGCAGTTGGTAGTAGGCCTCGCTCACCTGCAGTTGGAGCTTGCGCACCTCATTGGCATAGGTGTTGCGGGCATTGGCCAATTGGGCTCGGGCTGATTTGATCCTGGGGGTGCGGGCAAAATCCACCAGGGCGTAGTCCAGGGACAGTCCAGCACTAAAACTGCTGGTGCCTGTCAGAGCACCAGCGCTGCCCCCGGATGGCACATAGAAGGGGCCGGCAATGGGCGTTCCCCCTGCCCCCCCGCCTGATCCCTGAATGCCATTGGGCGCTGGGTTAAACAGCGGACCAAAGCCGAGATTGTTATTGGCCTGGTTGGCGGTGGTAGTGGCGCCCTCCTGGCCATAGCTGCCATTGGCAAAGGCACTAATCCGGGGCCAGTAGGTGCCGAGTTGGGCCTGGAGAAGGGCGAGGCTGGCAGCCACCTCCTCCCGCTGGGCCTGGAGGCTGGCGCTGTTGGCAAAGGCCAGGCCGAGGGATTGCTCCAGGCTGAGACCTTGCACCAGGCCGCCACCCTTGAGCTGGATCGGGGTGGGCAGGCTTAAGGGGGGAGCTGGATTGGCCTGGCCGGTGGAGAGTGCACCCTGGGGAGCTGCGTTGGGCTGGAGCAGGGAAGCCGGCAGGCGGGGTGTTGCGTTCTGGACCTTTGGGGCGGCTTCCCGATCGGGGGGGATCAGGGCATCGAGGGCCTTGAGCTGGGCATCGAGCTGGTTCCAGCTGCGCTGCAGCCTGGCCGTGCCTGGATCAATCGCCTTGCCCTCCGGATTCGGGCCGATCACGGGAGCGAGGGCCTGGGCAAGGCTTGGCGCGCCTGCTAAGGGACCAAGCAAAATTGGTGCGAGGCCGATTGGTGCGAGGCCAATTGGCGCTAATCCGATGGCGACGAGGAGCCGGCTGATCACCCGCATGGATCCTGCAGGAGCAGCTCGGACCAGTTTGCTTGATGGCATCAGCCTGGGGATTGGGGGGTTAGCCATTCAGTAGGCCGGCCCAGCTTTGCTCGGCTTCCTCGATAGCCCGTTGGGCCTGGCGGCAGAGCACCAGGCGGCTGGCGATCCGCTCCAGTTGTTCGGGTGAGGCTTGATTGCAGCGGGGATCGCTGAACAGGCTTTCAACCCCCATCCAGCTCTGGGGCCAAACCATGGGGGCCTGGGGCGGCGCCGGCAAGCGCAATCCCCCCTCGGCAAAAATGGATGCCCACTGGCCCACTCTTTCGGCCAGTAGCTGCAGCAGGTCGTGCTCGGCCTGGTGGAGTTGCCTCAGGAGGTCGCGATCTCCACTGAAGGATGGGGGGCGGCGCTCGAGGCCGATGACAGAGCCAATCAAGCGGGAATGGGCGTTATCCAGCACGTTGACCAGCCGGTAGGCGGGATGGCGTTTGGGATTGCTGCCCAGCTCGAGCAGCAAATCTGGAACGATGCGCCTGACGGCCATCTGGCCCCTGCGCAATGGGGCGGGCTGGTTGGGTTTTGGGGGCCGTGTAGCGGCCTGGGGTTCGCTCGGATCGATGCGCTTGGCCAAGTCCTTCAAATTGGCTTCAACCTCCAGGCTCAACGCAGCCAAGGCCGCCAGGGTTTGGTCGAAGGCGCGACTGGGCCAAAACCATTGCAGGCTCATCAGGGCAACCAGGATCCCGAAGATGGTCCAAGCCAGGCGGAGGGGAATCCAGCTGGTCAGTTGGCCGCTATGGAGCAGCCAGCCCATGACCAACAGCAAGCCGCCGGCCTTGTAGCCAACCTTCAGCCCCAACAGGCCACCGATCAGGCGCAGGCAGCCCATGCAGATGGCCATGCCCACGGGTATGGGGATTCCCTTGAGCCCGTAAAGGCCAACCACGAGCACCACCGAACCCAGGATGCTTCCGAGGATCCGTTGCCGGCCCAGCTCAATGGAGCCTCCGTAATTGCCGGCGAGCACAGCCGGTACGGTCAGGGCGGAGTAATAGCTGTCGGCCAGGCCACTGATACTGCCAAAGGCGTTGACCAGGCCGGTGGTCAAGGCCAGCCTGAGCTCGGAGCGGCTCATCAAGGGCCGCCTGGAGATCCTGGGTCCCTTCGTCCTTAAGGGCATGGTGTGCTGGCGTCTGTGCTGACGCCCCCCTGGCCGAGACTGCGCAGGTTGGCCTGGAGGGGCTTGAGCTCTTCTGCCAAGGCCAACAGCAGCAGCAAGGGCCTGCCGCTGGCTTGGGCTAGGTCTTTCCAGCCGCGACTGGTGGCTGGAGCCCCGGCCCTTTGGCCCATCAGCAGGTTGGCCATCCCCTCCAGGCCCCGGCGCAAGGGATGGTCGATCCCCATCGGCGTGGGGAGATCAGAGGCCGCCACGAGGCGTTCCCACTGCACCCAATGCAGCCCCACCTGCTGCCAAAGCATGAGCCGCTGGGGCCAGCGCCGACGGTTCAATTGGTGGGCGGCTGGGCCGGTTTGCTCCAAGGTCACCAGCTGTTGCATGCGTTGCAGGCCTTCGCTGAATTGGACAGGGGAGAGGGGATCGGGTCGGGGTTTTTGGTCTGTCATCCAGGCGCGATAGCCCTGAATCTGGTTGAGGAGCCTTGCCTGCAGGCTGGCTTCAAGGGTCTGGAGCTCTGTGTGGTGTTTTTTGGGCCAAAACAGCACATTCGTGCCGATCCCTACGGCACAACCAAGGGCCGTATCCATGGTGCGACCGAAAACATAATCCCAGTTGAGTTCGGTATAGCTCGGGATCATGAGGAACATCAGGCAAATGGTGGCCGCCGTCCCCAGGCCGCTGCTCCAGCCGAGAACGCGCAGGACTGGAATCATGAACAGCAGCGATAGCAACACCCCTCCCCAGCCTGAGGCAATCGTGTGCACCCAGAAGGTGATGAGCCCACCCACAATCGTGCCTAGGATCCGGCTTGCTCCTGCTTTCCAGGTTTGGTCGTCGTTGTCATCGACAGCGAACAGGGTTCCCGTCAGCGAGTAATAAACAAATTGAATACGATCAAAATGCTCGGCCAGGGCGGCTGTTAAGAAAATGGCCGCGGCCATCTTGAGGCTGTTGCGCAGCAGCAGGGCATTCAAGGTGGGCTGTCTGCTTGGCGCCTGGCAACTATGGCGTTTGGCCTGCGCCTGGACAAGGATGGGGGTTGCGATGCGGACCCCTTGGCCCTAACTTCCGATTTGGAGGCCGTTGTGCGCATGGGCCTGGCGGTGTTGTGCGGGCTTGCCGTCGGCATGAACCGGGCTCACCACGGGGCCAGGACCCACCCGAACCGGCTGAGGGTGCATGTGCTGGTGGGCCTCAGCGCCTGCTTGATGGTCCTGGCGGCTGGCCCCAGCCTTGATGCCCGCAGCCGCGCAATCCAAGGGGTGGCCACGGGCATTGGTTTTTTGGGGGCGGGGGAAATCCTGGTGCCCAGGTGGCAACCCAAGCATGCCCTTCCCGAGGTGCGGGGCTTAACCAGTGCGGCGTCGATCTGGTTCACCGCTGCCCTGGGGGTCACCGTTGCCGCCTCCACGCCGATCTTGGCTGGGGCCGCCTTGCTCTTGGCCCTCATCACCCTCTCGGCCAGGGACCCCGCCGATGGCCAATCACCAACTGACCAGGGCGAGGGTCGCCATCTTGAGGCGCGCCAACCTGAGGGTCGCCATCCCAACGAGCCCTAGTAGAGGTTGCGGTAGCGGTCGTTCTCGGTGCTGGAACCATCCGATGCCGATGGACTGGCGGGGGGCCATTCCGCATCCCAGTAGCTCAGGCCATCGCGGTAGAAGGGGCGCCCCCCGAGCCGTTTGGTTTCGAGATGGGTGGTGCCCATGGCCGTGATCAAACCTCCCAGTTCCATGGGACCCAGGTCGGTTTTGAGATCTTTGCCGGCCGTACTCAAAAGGATCGGTAGGCGCACCAGTTGCTCGGGCCGGGTGAGTTTTCGGAAGAGGGCCTGGAGGGCGAGTTGTTGCCGCTCGATCCGGCCGATGTCGCCCATCTCATCGTGGCGGAAGCGCAGGAACCCCTCCAGCTGGCGGCCTTTGAGGTTTTGTAGCCCAGGTTGCAAGTCGATGTAGAGCCCCTGGCTGTTGTCCACGTAGTACATGCGCTTGGGCACGTTCACCTCAATGCCGCCAATGGCATCGGCCATCCTGCGAATGGCGGAAAGGTTCACCATCACGTGGTGGCTGATCGGCCGACCGAGCTTGCGCGACAGTTCTTGCTTGAGGAGATCGAGGCCGCCCAGGCTGTAGAGGGCATTGATTTTGTGGGGGCCGTAGCCCTGGGCTTCGATATAGGAATCGCGAGGGACCTGGGTGATCCTTGTGGTGTTGCCGTCGATGCGCAGGGCTGCGATCACGTCGGTGTTGCCACCGCCCACATCCGTGCCGAGAAGCAAAATGTCTTGGTTGCCGACCCCACTCCAGGCGGTGAATGGGTTGGTGATGGCTTGGTTTCCCAGGCCCTTCCCATTGAGCAGGTTGGACAGAGGTTCGGCCAGGAGGATCCCGCTCCCCAAGCCCACGGCTATGGCAACCAGCACGGGGCCACGCTTCGCACGCTTTCGGCGGCGCTTTGCCGGAGTGCTGTTCATTCCCTAAAAGCTATTTCACCACTGGGAAGCCCAGCTCCATGCCGCCAAGCACAACGGTCACTTCCTGCTGTGACCCCAAAGACTGTCCGTTACCAGCAAATACCTTCCATGCCAGGCTCAAAGCCGTAGGTCCTCGTTTTGGCGCAGGCCCGCTTGTACCCGCCAGAGATTGGCGTAGGGCCCATTGCGGCTGATCAGGCCATCGTGGTGGCCCGATTCGACAATGCGCCCCTGCTCCATCACCACGATTTGATCGGCATGGCGCACGGTGCTGAGGCGATGGGCAATCACCAGGGTGGTTCGGGAGGCGGTGATCCGATCCAAATCAAGGCCACCCCCGCCACCATCGGAGAGAGCAGCACCATCGCGCCACCGACGGCCAAGACGGTGGTGAGGAGTTGCAGGATTTCATTGGCTCCC
>CANHGA010000155.1 GCA_947460085.1 Synechococcaceae cyanobacterium | reverse complement strand
GGCGATGGGCAATCACCAGGGTGGTTCGGGAGGCGGTGATCCGATCCAAGGACCGTTGAATGGCGGCCTCGGTCTCGTTATCGACGGCGGCGGTGGCTTCATCGAGCACCAGCACCGGGGGATTTTTGAGGATGGCTCGGGCCAGGGCAATGCGTTGGCGCTGCCCACCGGACAACCGCTGGCCCCGCTCTCCCACCACGGTGTCGTATCCCTGCGGCAGGGTTTCAATAAATCCAGCGGCTTCGGCGAGGACGGCGGCCTGCTCGATGGCAGAGCTGGGGGCGCCAAAGCTGCCATAGGCAATGTTCTCGGCCACGGTGCCGTGGAAGAGGAACACCTCTTGGCTCACCAGGCCGATGGCCTGGCGCAGGTCTTGGAGCTTCAGCCCCTGGATCCCTTGACCATCCAAGAGGATCTGGCCGCCTTGAATTTCATAGAGGCGCAGCAGCAGTTTGACGATCGTGCTCTTGCCTGAGCCGGTGGCTCCCACGATGCCGATGGTGCTGCCAGCCGGAATGTCCAAATTGAAGCCCTGCAGCAGGGGCTTGCGGCCGTCGTAGGCGAAATCCACCGCTTGAAAACGGATCGCCCCGCGCACCGCTTGCCTGGGAAGGGCTTGATCCCCGCTAGGAATCGCAATCGGCGTATCCAGTAGGTCAAGCACCCGGGAGGTTGAGGCCATGGCCCGTTGGTAGTCGTCGAGGGTGCGGCCCAAGGTGGTCAGCGGCCACAGCAAGCGCTGGGTAATGAACACCAGGAAGCTGTAGGTGCCCACGGCAATGACTCCCTGCCAAGCCTGGAGACCACCAATCACGAGGATGGCCAAAAAGGCAAACAGGATTGCAAAGCGAATCAGGGGAATGAACGCTGCCGAGAGGCGGATCGCCCGCCCATTGCTGAGCCGATAGGCCTGGCTGTCCTCGGCGAGTCGGCCCAGCTCCCAGGTTTCGGCTGCGTAGCTCTTGATCGTGAGCATGCCCCCGAGGTTGTTGCTCAACCGGGATGCCAAATCCCCGGCCCGTTCGCGCACCTCCCGGTAGCGGGGGGCCAGCCGCTTTTGAAAGCGCAGGGATCCCCAGAGGATCACGGGGATCGGAATGAAGGCCACCCCCGCCACCATCGGAGAGAGCAGCACCATCGCGCCACCGACGGCCAAGACGGTGGTGAGGAGTTGCAGGATTTCATTGGCTCCCTGATCGAGAAAGCGCTCGAGTTGGTTGATGTCGTCGTTGAGGATCGCCATCAAGCGGCCGGTGCTGCCCTGCTCAAAGAAGGCCATCTCCAACTGCTGGAGGTGGCCGTAGGCCTCTTGGCGCAACTCGTGCTGAACGGTTTGGGCCAGGTTGCGCCAAAGCAGGGCGTAGAGATATTCAAAGAGCGATTCCGCGCTCCAAATCACCAAGGAGAGCCCGGCCAGTACGCCCAGCTGACCTGGCACCGCGCTCACCCCCCATGCCGCCAGCCAGGAGGTGTTTTGCTTCACCACCACATCCACGGCCAGGCCGATCAGCACCGGTGGCGCCAGGTCGAACAGCTTGTTCAACACGGAACAGCCTGCCGCTAGCCACACCAGGCGCCGATGGGGGTGGAGCGCGGCGGTTAAGCGCTGCAGGGCTGGAGCGGTCATGGAAGCAGGTTTTCTTGGCGGGGTGTAAGCAGGGGCCACGTTCTGGATCAATCGCTGGGGCGATGCTGAAGATGTTCATACAGCACTCCTTTTTTGGGCCCAAAAGCAGTAGAAAGAATTTGTCTCCTCAGGAGGTGTGATGACCAAAAGTCGAGCTTTCAATCGATTCCAACGTTTCACGGCCAAAATGCGTCGCCGCCATCTCAAGGCCTGGTTACCTGGCCAACGGGAAGGCGAACCCCTTGCCGAAGCACGCGGCGCTGACCTGCGCAAACGGGGTTGGCACATCGATCAAATGCATGAGCTGGAAACCTTGGATTCGGGTTTGCAGTTGAGTTAGGTGCCCTTGGGTTCGTTAGCCCTTGGAGCCCACCCAGAAACCATGCAAAAGCCCCCCGGGATTGGCAACGCCAACCCCGGGGGGCTTCCTTTTGGCTGCGTACCAGCTCTTGGATCCCAGAGCTGAGCTACCAGCGGTTGCCGCCATCCCCGTAGCCGCCTTCAGTGCGGTCACTGCTACCCGAACGGCTGCCGCCACCACGTTCACCGCGGGATCGGTTGCCGCTGGAACGGTTGCTGCCAGGGCGATTTTCCCGGGGGATGGCGAGGTTGACGCGGATCATGCGGCCCATCCACTCGACGTCCTGGAGGTCGTCGATGGCTTTTTGCTCAGCTGCGGCGTCGGCCAGTTCGACAAAGGCAAAGCCCCGTTTACGGCCCGTTTCCCGGTCTACGGGAAGGCTGCATTGGGTGACCTCTCCGTAGGGGCCGAAGAGACCCAATAGGTCCTCCCGTTCCGCCTGGAACGGGAGGTTGCCAACGTAAAGCGTCATGGCTGAAGCAAGGCCTAACCGTCGAAACGGGAGATCTGCAGAGACTTGTTCATCACGCGCAGCTGGCGGAGGCCCTGGAAGACATCCTCTGGCATGCCCTTGGGAAGATCGACCGTGCTGTGGGTGTCAAAGATCTGAATCCGGCCAATGGAGCGGCCGTTCAGACCGGCTTCGTTGGCAATGGCGCCAACGATGTTTCCTGGCTTGATGCGATCGCGCCAGCCCACTTCCACCCGGAAGCGTTCCATGTGGTCTTCGGGGGGCCCCATGGGGCGATCACCGCGGGGGGCGCCCCGGCCAGCATCGCGGCCCCCATCCCTTCCACCATCTCTACCGCCATCACGGCCGAAGTCCCGACCGCCATCCCGGCTCCTGCGGGGATCCCGGCCGATGTCACGGCTTGGACCGTTTTGACGCACCTGGTCGAAGTTGTCTTCGCCCTGGATCAACAGGGGTTTGCCGGCCAGGCTGAATTCGAGGGCGGCCAGGGCCAGTTGGTCGGCGGTGCAGCCCAGTTCCTGGGTGACCCGTTGCAGGATCTCGCTGAGCAGGGCCCGCTCTTCTTCGTTGGTCGCGGGGGTTTGCAGGCTGGTGGTGAGCTTGGTGCGCAGCCGATCCAGGCGGTTTTGGTTGATGGTGGCGTTGTTGGGCACATCCATTTGCTCGATCGGTTTACCCACAGCCCGCTCAAGGCCGCCCAGGAAGCGGCGCTCCCGGGGGGTGAGAAACAGGATGGCGTCGCCGCTGCGACCAGCCCGGCCGGTGCGACCGATGCGGTGGACGTAGGCCTCCGAGTCAAAGGGGATGTCGTAGTTGATCACCAGGCTGATGCGATCCACATCCAGACCCCGGGCTGCCACGTCGGTGGCCACCAACACATCCACCTGGCCTTGCTTGAGCCGTTCGATCGTCCGTTCCCGTTGGGCCTGGGGCACATCGCCATTGAGAACGGCCACGTCGTAGCCGTGTTGCTCGAGGGATTCGGCCACCGTCATGGTGATGGCCTTGGTGCGGGCAAAGATGATCACCCCCTCACTGCGTTCTGCTTCCAGCACCCGCTCGAGGGCCCCGATCTTGTGGGGGGCGTGCACCATCAGGTAGCGCTGGCGGATGCGGCTGGCATCGGCAGCTTTTTGCTTGATGGTGACCTCGGCCGGAGCGTTGAGGTACTTCTGGGAAATCCGGCGGATTTCGCTCGGCATGGTGGCCGAGAACAGCACAACCTGACGCTTTTCAGGCAGCTGGGTGAGAACCCATTCGACGTCGTCGATGAAGCCCATGCGCAGCATCTCGTCGGCCTCGTCAAGCACCAAGGCCCGCAGGGAGGAGAGGTCGAGGGTGCCCTGACGCATGTGGTCCATCACCCGTCCCGGGGTGCCAACCACGATCTGCACACCGCGTTTGAGTTGGTGGATCTGGTCGCGGAAATCAGCCCCGCCGTAGATCGCCAGAACCCGCACATGGTTCAGGTGGGCGGCGTAGCTGCTGAAGGCATCGGCCACCTGGATGGCGAGTTCGCGGGTGGGGGCGAGCACCAACACCTGGGGTTTGCGCTGCTCGGGGTCCAGGGCCGCCAGCATGGGCAAGGCAAAGGCGGCCGTTTTGCCGGTGCCGGTTTGGGCCTGGCCCACCAGGTCGCGGCCGAGCATCAGTTCGGGGATGGCGGCCTTCTGGATCGGTGAGGGCTCTTGGTAGCCGATGTCGCTGAGGGCCTTCAGCAATTCGGGGCCGAAGCCAAAGCGCGAGAAGCCGGAGGGCTCGCTCTGGGGATTGGACTCAGTCGTTGGGGTGGCGCTGGAGCCGCTGGGCACCTCGGTGGAGATGGCTACGGGTTCGACCTGCACTGCTGCCGTATCGGTGGATGGGAGCGAGTCGCTATCGATAGATGGGCGTGCGTCGTTATCGACTGCGCAGGTGAAACTGCCGCCGGTTGGAATTTCGGTCACTGGAATGATTGGGCCTGGTGATGTCCTTCAACGCAGGCCGGCAGAAACCCAATGGAAGTGAGGATTCAACGTGCCCTTTGGATGGACTCGTGCGATCGGATGACTGCACGCCTGCGCTGAATTCAGAAAACTGCCCTGCCCTTGAAAAAGGGTGAATTCTTAACTTATCACCCTGCCCCGCTATCCCCTGTCGGCCCGAAATCCCCCACGCGCCCGAAATCGTCGTCGAACCGTTCGATATCGTCTTCCCTGAGCACGGCGCCGCGCTGGACTTCCACCAGCAGCAAATCGCTCGATCCGGCGGTGGCCCGGTGCAGGGTCCCTTGGGGAATGAAGACGCTCGTTCCCGGGGTGGCCTGAACGGTGTCCCCGTCGATCTGCAGGAGTCCCTCGCCAGCCACGACCACCCAGTGCTCGGATCGGTGCCGATGCTTCTGCAGGCTGATTCGGGCGCCGCTGCGGATCAACAGGCGCTTCACCAGATAGCCATCCCCATCGCCATCCCCATTCCCCAAGTTTTCAAACCAGCCCCAGGGCCGCTCGACCCGCTCCGCGGTTGGGCTTGATGGCCGGGACATGGCTGGAGCGTTGGGGTCGCTGATCATGCTGAGGCTCCGATCATGGTGATGGTGTGATCAAGATGGCCCGCTGCTTGGCCCGGGTGAGGGCGGTGTAGAGCAGCCGGTGGCTAGGCCGACCCGACTCGCCCATGAGGATCCAAACCTCATCGGCTTCGCTGCCCTGGGCCTTGTGGATCGTGAGGGCAAAGGCCGGCTGGGCATCGGGCAACTGGGCGGGGTGAATCAGCAGGTGGGCTGGG
>CANHGA010000154.1 GCA_947460085.1 Synechococcaceae cyanobacterium | reverse complement strand
TGAGTTCGAAATTGCCCTGGCTCGCCCCGAACTGCACAGCCGTGTTGTTGCCCATCACCTGGGCGGCCACCATGGTGAGGCTTTCGCACTGGGTGGGGTTCACCTTGCCGGGCATGATCGATGAACCTGGTTCATTTTCGGGAATCACCAATTCGCCGAGGCCGCAACGGGGCCCGCTACCAAGCCAGCGCACGTCATTGGCGATCTTCATCAGGGATCCGGCCAACACGGTGAGGGCCCCATGGGCAGCCGCTAGGGGTTCGTGGCCTGCCAGCGCTTGAAATTTGTTGGGAGCACTGATGAAGGGCAAGCCCAGGCGCTCGGCCAGCCGCTGGGCAACGGCTTCGCCAAATCCCTTGGGGGCATTGAGACCCGTGCCCACGGCGGTACCACCGATGGCCAGTTGATACACCTGGGGAAGGGTGTGCCTGAGGCCCTCGAGGCCAAGTTCGAGTTGGGCGACGTAGCCACTGAACTCCTGGCCCAAAGACAGGGGCACGGCGTCCTGCAGGTGGGTGCGGCCAATCTTGACGATCCCCGCAAAGGCCTCACTTTTCTGCTGCAGGGAGCCGATCAACCCTTCGATGGCGGGGATCAGCTGCCGTTCCAGTTCGATCGCCACGGCGATGTGGAGCGCGGCCGGGAAGGTGTCATTGCTGGATTGGCTGAGGTTGACGTGGTCGTTGGGATGCACCGGACTCTTACTACCCATCACGCCGCCGGCCAGCTCAATCGCCCGGTTGGCGATCACCTCATTGACATTCATGTTGGTTTGGGTGCCCGAGCCCGTCTGCCAAACCTTCAGGGGAAACTCGGGATCCAAGCGGCCTGACGCCACCTCATCAGCGGCGGCCACTATCAAGCCGGTGAGCTCGGGATCCAGCTTGCCCTTGGCGGCATTCACTTCGGCGCAGGCCGCCTTGAGCTGGCCGAAGGCGTGCACCACCGCCAGGGGCATGGCTTGGCCGAAGGGAAAGAAGTGGATCGATCGCTGGGTCTGGGCGCCCCAGTAGTGGTCCTGGGGAACCTCAATGGCCCCCAGGCTGTCGGTTTCAATCCGTTGGTTCATGTGCGGCTCGGCCATCAGCGGCTGACAACCTCCGCATTCAGCTCGTTGAAGCTCACGGTGGTGCTGGTCGTGCCCCCTTCAGGCAAGGGGATGCCCGTGGCCTTGCTCACGCCATCGTTGATGCGATCCACGTCCACCAGGCCGCTGGCGTTGAACACCACCTTTCCATCGGTGTCAAACACCACCACCTGGGGAATGACCCCATCCCAGTAGGTGGCTGGATCCGTGGGGCCCTCTGTGGCGCGGTTTTGCAGGGGGTCGATCACCAGGGGAATCAACTCAATCCGGTTGCCCCACAACCGTTGCAGTTCAGAGACCACCGGTGAGAACTGCTTGCTCGCGGCATCGTCATCGAGGTAATAGATGACGGCTGCTGGCCGGTGATCGGCCATGGCCTGGGCGAGGCTGCTGCGGGGGGGCACCAGGGAGCCGTTGCCGGCGTAAAGGGCGTAGATATTGCCGTCGTAGGTGTTGGTGGTGAGGGCGGCGGCGGCCGGTTGAACCCCCCATCCCGAGAGGCCGATCCACAGGGCCACCAATACGGCGAGGAAGGGGCGACCAGGCAGGCGCAACGGCACGATTTCAGCGCTCAATGTGGCGCCATTGTGGCCTTTAGCCGCGGCTGAGGCTGCGGCCCATGCCCTGGCGGATGCCCCGGCCCACGAGGCCGATGGAACGGCCCACCACCTGGGTAAGCAACACCACGAACAGATCCCCAATCCCCTTGATCAGACTTTGCAATTGGGGGGCTAGGGCGTCCCGGGTTTCAAGGGAGAGGGTCACAAGCTGCTGCACCCAGCCCAAGTCCTGCAATTCCGCATCCCGGGGTTCGGTGAGATCGACCAAGGCAATGCCGCAGGTTTGGAGAGAGAAGAGGGTTCGCCGGCTTTCATGGAGGGCGATCGGCCGTACAAACCAGCTGTTCCAACGTTGTTGGGCGTTCAGTTGGTTGCGTAAGCGTTCCAGGTTTCGGGTGGCTAGCAGCTCTGGTTGTAAGAGATAGCGGCGTAATTCCGGCCAGCTGGCACAACAGGAGAGCAACTCGCTGCTGATCAGCTCGGTGCTGCGCACCAACCAATTGGCCAGCAGTTGCTCCAGGAACAGGACGGCCCGGGGTTCATCCGTAGGCACCAACTGGCCATCCACCAAAAGCGGTTGGCCGTGGACCAGGGCCGCGAGCATGGCCTGGGCTTCCGGCAGTTCGGGGTCGGAGCCAGCCAGGTCGCATGCCTGGATCAGGGCCTCGGCCACCCCCTGGAGGCTGCCTTCCTTGGGAAGTTGGACGTAGGGACTGGTGGTGGCCCTGAGGGCATTTTGGCGCAATTCCAGTTGGAGCTCGTTCCAGCGGACCTGAAGCTGTTGCCCGTGCAGGTCCTCGGCGAGCAGCTGTTGGCGAACGCCGTCGCAGTGCTCAAGGAGGGCAAGCATGAGGTCGCGGCGCCGGTCGGCAGCAAGGCCTTGGAGGGCTAACAGCTGGCCGCTTTGGTTGGTGAGGGCTCCTTGGGATGCGGCTTCGAGGCGGGCCCGCAGGGTCTGCCAGATCCCCTCGGCACTGGGGGAGGGCAGGTTCAGTTGGGTGCCAAAACGGTCCTGGGGCAGGGGCTTGGAGAAGGCGGTGGGAGCGGCCACCACCAGGGAGTCCAAGGGTCCCCAAAGCAGCAGCAGGCAGTGACGCGCTGCCCGCAGTTCCCTCAGGCGGCCCTGGAGAACCAGCAGGCTGACCGCGCCCCGGGGCGGAGGGCTGAGCAGGGTGCGGCAGCCCTCTAAATCGGCATCAATTTGTTTGAGCCCGCTCAGCAGTAAGCGATGGCCCACCCCCAAGCCCATCGGCACGTCGCAGGGGTCTGGGGCCAGGCCATCGGCGAGGGCCACCACCCGGCCTCCGGCACTCAACGTGGCGATTGCCTCAAGCAGCTGCTGGGGTTCTGGCGCTTCCAACAGGCCGGCCACCGGCAATTGCAGCAGCTGGGCCGTGGGGTGGGGCTGGCCCTGGGGAAGGAGCAGCAACAGGGGAGCGGGGTGCCACCGACCGCGCAGCTGCTCCAGTTCCCGCTCCAGGCTGGCCAGGGTTGCGGCGCTGCCCGGATGCCAGATCACCAGTTGGGGCCTGCCCTCAAGATCTTCGGGCTTGGTAGCCACGCGATAGCCCGCTTCAGGGGACTCAAGCAGACGGGTCAGGCCCTCGCGCAGCAGCGGTTCGGCAAACAGCAGCAGCTGCGAAGGCACACACCCAGGTCAAAGGATGGCCCAAGGTAACCAGCCTGACCCCAATTCTCCAGGGGGGCTGGCGGTAATCCAAACCAACTTCAGGGTTGGGCCTGGCGGCGGCGCCCATTCAGGCTGAGGCTGTAGCTCTCGATGGCAAAACCCGTGCTCTGCTCAATTTGGGCCAACAAGTCGGCGGGAAGTTGGACGTCGAGGTCTTGGATCGCCCCGGAATCGATGCAGGTGAGGTGGCTGTGGGGATCGCTGCGGTAGCCGTAGAGCCGGCCGCTGGCCCTATCCAGGCACTCGATTACGCCGGTGGATTGGAGCGCTTCCAGGTTTTGGTACACCGAGGTGTGGCCAATGTTTCGTCCCTGGTTGTTCAGCTTCTCGAAGATATCTCTGGCGCTCAGGTGGCTCTTTTCAACCCAAAGCAGATCCAGCACCATGCGCCGTTGGCGACTCAACCGCATGCCCAAATCCCGGCAACGCCGGTAGACATCGTCCACGGTGGTCGGCAAATCGCCGGGCGGCTGGGTTTGGGTCGATGGGGTGCTGGCGCTCACGCGACACACCTGCGAAGGCCTTCTCTAGTTATAAGGCAAGCCGCAAGGTGACTGGTTTTTGGCCCCTAGGCCAGGGTCGAGTCGATGGGGTCCTGGAGCCGCCCATCGCCAATGGCCTGGATGGCTTCAGCCAAATCCACCCGGCCGTCGTAGAGGGCCCGGCCCACGATCACCCCCTCGATGCCCAAGGGAGCCAGGGCCAGCAGGGAGAGCAGATGTTCCAGATTGCCGATGCCGCCGGAGGCAATCACGGGCACGGCACTGGCTTCCGCCATGGCCCTTAGGGCCTCCAGGTTGGGGCCGGCCAGGGTGCCATCGGTGGCGATATCGGTGCTGATGATCGCTGCAATACCACCGGTGTTGAACCGCTTGGCCAGGGCCGTGGCCTCGGTGCTGCTCTCTTCGATCCAGCCCCGGGTGGCCACCTTGCCGTTTTTGGCATCAATGCCCACCACGATTTTGCCCGGATAGGCGGCGGCCAGTTCATCCACCAGTTCGGGCTGTTCCAGGGCCACGGTGCCCAAAATGACCCGATCCAGCCCGCAGCCCAGCAGTTCGGCTGCCCGTTCAGCCGTGCGCACCCCTCCGCCCAGTTGCACGGGGATGGAGAGGGCACTGGTGATCGCCTTCACCGCCCCATCATTCACCGGTTCGCCACTTTTTGCCCCATCCAGGTCGACCAGGTGCAAGCGCTTGGCGCCCTGCTCCTGCCAGGCCAGCGCTTGGGCCACGGGGTCATCGGAAAAGCGGGTCACCTGGCCGTAATCGCCCTGGTGCAGCCGTACGCAGTGCCCGTCCAGCAGGTCGATGGCGGGGATGATCTGCATGGGTCTGGCCAGCTGCTGCCAGCCAGGCTGCCAGAGGCTGCGCTGGCCCAACTCCACCACGGGCACCAGGAGGCGGAAGCGGCGATTCAGAACAGCTTCCAGTTCCAGGGCTTTGGTTTGGCCCTTGCCCCGCTCGCCGAGGCGACGGAAGTGGCGATAGCCGCAGGTCCGCTCGAGCAGGGGTGGTTGGGCTGTCCAGTTGGAGCTGAGCCGCATCGGACCTTGGACGTCTTGAATGGCCCCCAGTCTCAATGGCTCCTAAGGCCTGGCACCCATGAAGATCCTGGTGATGGGCGGAACCCGCTTCGTGGGTAAACCCTTGGTGGATCACTGGCTCCAGGCCGGCCACCACTTGACCCTGTTCACCCGGGGAAACAATCCCGTGCCCCCGGGGGTGGAACACCTGGTGGGCGATCGCACCAGGGCCGATGGCTTGGAGCAGCTTGCCGGCCGCAGTTTTGACGTGATCGCCGACACCTCCGGCCGCAGCCTGGAGGATTCCAAGGGAGTGATTGAGCACACGGGCAGCCCAAATCACCGGTTTTTGTATGTGAGCTCGGCTGGTGTGTACGCCGACAGCCAGCTGTGGCCC
>CANHGA010000153.1 GCA_947460085.1 Synechococcaceae cyanobacterium | reverse complement strand
CATGCAATGTCATGGTGTGCTCCAAAGCTTGGAAGGATGTACCCCTTTTTCGGGTTCTAAACCGATGCACAAAGCGACGAATCAGGGTTGGCAGGCGTAGCTGCAGGGTCGACGTACTAAATGGGTCTTCAAGTAAGCCAGCCATGACCATCACTTTTTCAAAACTTGCATCTCCCGCTGGCCAGGTTGGTGCAAAGGCTTCGATCACCGAGCAAGCCAGAGACCATGTAAAAAGGCGACCCTCACTCTGGTCGCACTGGGGCCAAATATCCTTGGCAAGCCAAACCATGGCAGCTTCTAAAACGGCGTCGTTGGCAGGTGTGCCGTAGAGCTCGAGCCAATGGTTTTTTGCCCTTTCAAGGGCCTGAGTCAAGAGGTCAACTGGGACCGTTGGTAGTGGCTCTTGATGACGGCTAACGTTTTTATGGGTTGGAGTCAGACTCCTTTTGATCTGAGCAGATTGTTTCCGTACAAAACCGGGTAAATCAATTCCGCCGCTTCTTGAGGACGTTTCAGGTAAGGCAGATTCTGCATTTGAGTCAGACGAATCGAAATCAAGGGCTAGGGAGCCCCCGGCCCCTTTGGCTACTAAGACAAGAGCCCCCCGTTCGTTGAAATCTGAATCATCGAGGGCTTTGATACTGGTTTGCTGGTTTGATGGTGCTGCTGCAACACCAATCCGACCACGATCTGGTGCTTTGTTTGCGTTGCCTGTCTGGCCTTTGCTTGTCAGGCCACTGTCTGGAGAATGGTGGCTATCGTCTTTTAAGGCGCCATGGTTATTTTGATTAGGGCCTTTACCTGGCGGTTTAACGCTGCCGGCTTCGTTTGATTTGGTTTGGGGATCGTTACTTTCAAGGCCATGGCTTTGTTTGCCACTGTAGATATCTTCGCTGTAGAGGTCTTCGTTGTCCTCGGTGCTGAGTAGCTCTTGAAGCAGTCGTTCAACAATGGGGCCCCGGCTCCTTAGTCCCCATTCCCGCTTGAACTCATCAATTTTGTTGAGGAGACCTTCGCTGAGTTCCAGGCTGAAGCGTTTGCGATCCATTCCTACCGGTCCTGTTGACCGTAGGGAGCTTGTCGATTGCCATCGATGGTTCGCTGATACTTTTGAACCAGCGCCTGGGATAAATTCATTTGATTGTCGCCAGTTAGTCCCTGGGGACCATTCACGGGCGGCGGTGCAGCTGGTAAGCCGGTGCCTGGGATGAAGAGATTCCCCAGATCATCAACACCTGGGGTGTAGAGATCCGGTGGGGCTATCAGGGCCCCAAGCAACTTAGAACTCGATTTTTGGGCCGCGAGCCTCGCGATTTCTTCTTGACGATCCCGATCCCTCACTTGGGCCAGTTGGCTGGCTGAAACCACACTCAGTAAGTGACCCGGGGTTGCGTCAGCTGGATAGACCATTGTCACCTTGATCGGATTGCTCACGCCAGGCTTGAGATTGAGACTGGTGAGGGTCAGGCTCTCGCCTGATCGCATGCCTACATGAATGTCTTCAATGCCAGATTCCGTTGTGATTTGGATTGAGCCACGGAATGCGGTGAAAGGCTTCGATCTCCCAAAGGCCGTGGGGTGGCTCATGACCAACTCATAGGGACCTGCTCCCTTGAGATTGAGGGTGACCTCATAGCGAACCCCGTAGGTCCCTACGTTGTCGAGGGAGGAATCCACCATGCGAGTGGCCAGGGCATTGACCTGTATCTCCTTGGTGCCGAAGTTGTGTCGGTTGGTGCTGGTAAATGGGACATGCAGCGGCCCCTCGCTATTGAGATCGTGGCTGATTGTTGCTTGAAAGGTATCTCCGATGGCAACGCCACCCACCCGGGAAAATATTTGACGGTTATTAATTTCAGCGATTCGTTTCAGGTACACCCTGCCCGGAGCAAGTTTTGATTGATCAAGGACTGCCACAATGTCGTAGTCGCTCTGCGGTTCCCGTGCCGCAACCACAGCCATTTGAAACGGGCCGTCGCTGCGTCCCCTCAGGAGGGCGTTGGCAATGCCCAGGGAAGGAAGTTCTGTACGGAAAAGAACTACCCTGCTCCGCCCTGGAATGGTGATTTCATCCGTGAGATTGGAATCCAACTTACCGCGTAGAAGTTGGGTTGCGGTCGCATCTCCTGGGCCCGTATTCCATGCCCTAATGCCTAGGGGCTTGACGCCCATTAGGTTGTTGGCGAGATAGGGTGCTTGAAAACTGTTGCGTACCGCTCCAGCTTCAAAACGGATGTGAACGGGTTGGTAACTGGTGTTAATTAAGATGAGGCCAAGGGTTAATTCACTTCTGCGGCTTCCTGACCAGCGTTCGCCTTTGGGTGGTATGTATTTGTGGTGTATGTGGACACCAAATTCACCATTAAATGTGTAGTCGGGATTGGCTAGGGGTGCCCCTGTTTCTGCGGCGTAACTCACTCCTTGGGAGGTATTGATCAGGATTCCAGGCCCTTCCACCTCTTCCGGTTGATTGGAATGGAGAACGGGGACCGTATTGAAGCTTCCATTGAGGGGCTTGGCCCGTTGGCCAGCCATCAGGGCCACGTAGGCCTGGCTTGAAGGAACTGGCAACCAAATCCAGGCAACGGCAAGCCAGCAGGCTGGACCCACTAGACCCACCAGCCTCTTACCGATTGGGCCGGCGCTTCTTTGCTTGCGATCCCGCCGGATCGCTCCGGATGGGGCGAGCCCCTCTCTGGGCCTGCTGGGATTGGGCCTACCGGGTTCCCAATCCTTGTTGGGCATGCGCTTCTTTGCCATGACGGGTTGGGAAGCGCGAGACTCGGTAGCCCGGTTCAGCTCGCTAGAACCTTTGGGCATTCCATAAGTTTCCCATGCTTCCTCCCTTCGTCTGCTGCGGCTCTGACGACACCGGTGCTAGCGGCATGCGTCGTCATCAGGAACGCAAGATGCGGATGCTCACCTTTTGGCGCGATGGGGTGGAGCGCCAGCTCGCTGCCATCAATGCCTCGATCAGCACCCTCCAGCAGCAAATGGAGAGGGATGCCAACTAGGAACCAGGCCGCTGCCCTGCTGTTCCAGGGCCGATCTCACCCGGGCTAGCCCCTGCTTGAGCCTCCGTTGCACCGTCATTGGGCTCACCTGGAGTTGGTTTGCCGCCCGTCGATAGCTCCAGCCCTCCAGGACAACCTTGCCCACAATCCATTGCGATTGGGCATCCAGGCCCTGGAGGGCCTCCACGGCGGCTGCGGTGTCTTCAGCCTGGATCCCTGGGCCTGCTTCGCAGGGCGCGGCGATGTCGAGTCCATCCCATGGCAGTTGGTCCAGGGAGATCGGCGGGCGCCACGTCTTGAGCTCCTCGAGGGACCTGCGTTGGTTCTCCGTGAGCTCAAGCCCACCAACCTCCCTGCCCCGTTCCCGTTTGGCCTTTTGTTGCAGCTCCGCAACCCGCCGTGGCAGGCGAATCAGCGGAGCTGCGTCTCGCAGGTAGTGGAGGATTGCACCCCTGATATGGGGTTTGGCAAACGCCTCAAATGGGGCCCTGTTGTTCGAGCAGTAGAGCTCCGCCGCCCGCATCAACCCCATCAGCCCCACCTGCAGCAAGTCGTCGAAGGGTTCGGGTGTGCAGGACGCATAGAAGGCGGCGATGGGCCTAACGAGCGTTTGATACTCCTCGACACGGCCATTGCGGCTGGCAACAGTTGCTTTGCCAGGTTTTTGGGTTTGGTTTTTGTTTTGGTTTCTGGCTTGGCTTTTGGTCTGGCTTTTCATGCTGGGCATCTGGGCGGGCTGTAAACGGTGGAATTGGTTTCCCCCATCTACGAAGGCCCCAGCTCCCCTACCCCCACAACCGTGAAACTACGGAATCTGAGTTAGGCGGGGGTCGCAACCTGCTTCAACAATTCCATCGGCCCGTGGCACCTAAGCCAGTCCAGATCTGAATGGTCGGTGGCCAATAGATAGCCGGAAAAGCCCAGGGCATTGAGGCTGAAACCTGCGCAATCCTCCTTCTCGCGGCGAATGGTGATAAACCATTGATCGTTAAATAGCAGGTTGTAGGGATGTAAGGGTTTCTGGTCTTGATTGGCGCGTCCGAGGCCGAGTTGTTCCAGCTGCTGGTTGTAGAGCCTGGGCAAATCCAGATGGTTGGTGGGATCGGTTCGCCTGCTGATGGCATGGAGCCAGGGCAAGCGTTCGCGCTCCCCCTGGAGTTGGCTGTTGAACCACGGCTCCAGGGGGCAAGTTGGCTCCCCGGCCTGGCGGGGGAGCAGCTGCACATGGCGATGGCGCTGGCTTGCCCCCGAGGCAGGCGAGCTGTTGAAGAACCAGAGGCCATTGGTATCAGTGGCGACGGAGGCCACCGCTTGCCAATCCAAATCCGATAACCAACCCTCCTGGGGCTGCCAGCCCTGGCTGATCACCAGCACATGGGCCGGTTGGACGGGGTATTTGTTGAGCAGCACCACATGGCTTGCCCCCAATCGGCTGACTTCCAGCTCCCTTTCCCACGGCAGGAATGGATTGGGTTTTGGCCCATCGGCTCGCAGGTGTTTTGGCGTCTGGCTCAACAGCCGCCGCAACACAAATGGGCTGAGGTGGGGTGCAGCCATCAACTCGGTGCTGAGGGGCACCAACGCCTTTGATTCCTTGGCCTGGTCCGTCCGGTCCAGGGCCTGGCGCCATAGGGACTCAGGTCGCACCGGAACGCAGGCGGGCCAGGGAGGCTCCCTGGTAGTAGTGGCCGAGGATTTCGTTGTAGCTCCGACCCTGCTCTGCCAACTCCTGGGCACCGTGCTGGCTCATGCTCGCCCCGAGTTGACCATGGGCTTCCAGGCTGATCTCCCGGGTTGCAGCGTAGAGACTTTCCACGATCGCCCCTTGGTAGCTCAGGATCAGGCCTGCCGTACTGGCCACGGCTTGCCGGGTTCTTTCGCTGCTGGTACGTAGACCCTGATAGGCCTGCCAACGGGTGTTATCGCCCAGGTGCCAATGGCGATTGGCCGGTCTTGCCATGTGCGCCAGGGCGTAGGAACGGGCTGCCACGGCCTGGGCCCGAAGGGCCTCCATGGACCAGCTGCTGGGCATTTCCGAACCCACCACGGAGGCCACATAGGTTTCGAGGGGCAGGTGGTTCACCAGGGTGGGGCGCGCCGCCTCTGTCACCAAGAAGAGCCTGCCGGCGTAGGCCAGTCCGTTGACCTGGACCGAACCTCCTCGGCTCATCAACCAGGCCTCTGCAGCGCTCCCGCCTCCGCTGGATCGTCCCAGGGCCAAACTTGTTGAGTAGCTGTAAAAAAATAATGTTTTT
>CANHGA010000152.1 GCA_947460085.1 Synechococcaceae cyanobacterium | reverse complement strand
TTGTGGCGATCTAGCCCTGGCTGGCCTTTGCACCGGCGGCATCTGGCTTGCCGGCGGTACCGCTTCAAAGCTGCTGCCCCAACTCCAATCGGCCCGCTTTACGGATGCCTTTCTGCGCAAAGGTCGCCTCGGCGCCGTTTTGGAACCCATCCCCATCACGGCCATCACCGATGAAGCGATCGGCCAATTCAGCGCCGCCTGTCGGGCCCGCATGCTGACCGCCTGAGATCAACCGCCTGAGACACTGGGCCCAGCAGAGGTTTCCCCATGGTGCGCCCCAGGGTTGGAAAAGGGGTTCAAGTTCATGTCCCCGCCACAACAGCCAACGTGGGGCCTGGCTTTGATTGCCTGGGCGCCGCTCTCCAACTCGACAACGTGTTCGAGATGCGCTGTATCGAAGGGGGCAGCGAACGCTTCGATCTCATTATTGAAGGAACCGAAGGTGCCCACCTGCGTGGCGGCCCCGACAACCTGGTGTATCGGGCCGCCCAGCGGGTGTGGAAGGAAGCCGGTGAAGAGCCCGTGGCCCTGGAAGCGCGGGTGCGCCTGGCCGTCCCCCCCGCCAGGGGGCTGGGCAGCAGTGCCACGGCGATTGTGGCCGGATTAATGGGAGCCAATGCCCTGGTCGGCGAACCCCTGAGCAAGGAAAAACTCCTGGAGCTGGCCATTGATATTGAGGGCCACCCAGACAACGTGGTGCCATCCCTGGTGGGAGGCCTCTGCATGACCGCCAAGGCCGCGTCCCACCGCTGGCGGGTGGTGCGCTGTGAGTGGTCGCCGGCGGTGCAGGCCGTCGTGGCCATTCCAGCCATTCGCCTCACCACCAGTGAGGCCCGCCGGGCCATGCCCAAGGCCATTCCCGTGGGCGATGCGGTGATCAATCTGGGCTCCCTCACCCTGCTGCTGCAGGGTCTGCGCACCGGCAATGGCGACCTGATCACCGATGGCATGCACGACCGCCTCCATGAGCCCTACCGCTGGGGCCTGATCCCCGGCGGCAAAGCCGTTCGAGAGGCGGCCATCCAGGCGGGAGCTTGGGGCTGCGTGATCAGTGGGGCCGGCCCAAGCCTGCTCGCCCTTTGCAAGCCCGAGATCGCCCCAACGGTGAGCCAGGCCATGGTGCGGGCCTGGCACCAGGCCGGCGTCGAATCCCGTTCGGAGGTGCTGGCCATCCAACAGGAAGGCAGTAGCTGGCTGAACCTTCCAGACAAGCTTTAGACCGGGCCAGACAAGCTCTAGACCGGGCCAGACAAGCCCTAGACCACGCCCTAGACCATGCCCCTGACCCAAGCCGGCTGAGTACTTTTACTCAGGCCCCCAGGGGCGGCTGATAGATTTCTTGCGGCTGTAATGGGGCTGTAATGGACGCCAATCTTCCCCTTCAGACCGCATCCTTTCCCTGGCTGAGTTTGATCGTGCTGCTGCCGGCGGCCGCAGCCCTGTTGATGCCGCTCCTGCCCGGCGATGGCAGCGATCCGAAGGGGCCCCGCACCCTGGCCCTGGTGGTCCTCCTGGCCGACCTGGTGTTGATGCTGGTGGCCTTCAGCCAGCATTTCGATGGCGCCGAGAGTGGCCTGCAGCTTGTCGAGCGGGTCAGCTGGGTTCCAGCCCTTGGCCTCGAATGGTCGTTGGCAGCCGACGGCCTGTCGGCCCCCCTGGTGGTGCTCTCGGGCTTGGTCACCCTGCTCTCGGTGGCCGCCAGCTGGAACATTCAACGCAAAACCAGGCTGTATTTCGGCCTGATGCTCCTTCAAGCCTCAGCGCAAGGCCTGGTCTTTCTCTCCCAGGATTTCCTGCTGTTCTTCCTCTCCTGGGAATTGGAGCTGGTGCCCGTCTATCTGCTGATTGCCATCTGGGGCGGCAAGCAGAGGCAATACGCGGCCACCAAGTTCATCCTTTACACCGCCACCGCCTCCCTGCTGATCCTGTTGAGCGGGTTGGCCCTGGCCTTCTCCGGCGACACCGTCAGCTTCAACCTCTCCGACCTAACCACCCGCTCGCCTGGCGGCACGTTTGGCCTGCTCTGTTACCTGGGTTTCCTGATTGGCTTTGGCGTCAAGCTACCGATTTTTCCCCTGCATACCTGGCTGCCCGATGCCCACGGCGAGGCGAATGCTCCGGTGTCGATGCTTCTGGCTGGGGTGCTGCTGAAGATGGGCGGCTATGCCCTGTTGCGCTTCAACGTGCAGATGCTCCCGGAGGTCCATCTCACCCTGGCGCCGGCCTTGATCGTGCTCGGAATCGTCAACATCGTCTACGGGGCTCTCAATGCCTTCGCCCAGGACAACGTCAAACGACGGATCGCCTGCAGCTCCGTGAGCCACATGGGCTTTGTGCTAGTGGGCATTGGCGCCATTGATGCCCTAGGCATCAGCGGAGCCATGCTGCAAATGATTAGCCATGGCTTGATTGCTGCAGCCATGTTCTTTGTTACGGGGGTTTTCTACGAGCGCACAGAAACCCTCTCGATTCCAAACATGGGCGGCCTGGCCAAGGTGCTGCCGATCACCTTTGCCTTTTTCCTTGCCAGCTCCCTGGCCTCCCTCGCCCTGCCTGGCATGAGTGGCTTTGTCAGCGAGATCACCGTGTTCCTCGGCGTCACCTCCAACGACACCTTCACCATTGGATTCCGGGTGATCACGATTGTGCTGGCGGCCATTGGCCTGGTGCTCACGCCGATTTATCTGCTCTCCCTCTGCCGCCGGGTCTTCTTTGGTCCGCGGATTCCGGCCTTGGCCGTGGTAGGCGACATGACCCCCCGGGAACTGGTGATCGGCCTCACCCTGCTCGTGCCAACCCTGGTGATTGGCTTCTGGCCCCGGGTCGCGATCGATCTCTACGAAGCCAGCACCAATGCCCTGGCCACGGAGTTGTCCAACACGGCCCTGATTGCCCTCAGCTAGCCCAAACCAACCACCCCCCATTCCCATCAACCCCCAAGACAGGTTCTTCGGGTAAACCGCCCTAAAAGGCCCTGCTGACGCCCCGACCAATCAGCTGGAATAGGAGCACCAGAGCAACTCCATGGGCACGCCTCTCTCCACCAGCTCAACCAGCGCAAGCAACCCTGGGGCCCTGCCGCTACTGGCAGGCCAGGGCCTGCCCGACTTTGCGGCCATCACCACGGATCAGGTGGAGCAGGCCATCCCCCACCTGTTGGCGGAACTGAATGGGGAACTCACGGAGCTGGAAACCAGGCTGGATGCCCGCTTAGCCGATGGCCCACCGCTGGGCTGGTCCGAGGTGATGGATCCCCTGCAGCACCTGGGCGAACGGTTGCGCTGGAGTTGGGGAGTGGTGAGCCATCTCAATGGGGTCTGCAATACACCGGAACTGCGCACGGCCCACCAACAGCAACAGGCCAACGTGGTGGCCTTTGGCAACCGGGCCGGCCAAAGCCGCAGCCTCTATCGGGCCCTTCAGGCCCTGGATCAGGGGGGCTCCGGGCTCGATGCCACCCAACAACGGATTCTCCAAGCCGAGCTGCGGGACATGCAGCTGCGGGGGGTGGGCCTAGGCGGTGAGCAGCAGCTCGCCTTCAATGCCACCACGCAGCAATTGGCCGAGCTGGCCACCACCTTTGGCAACCACGTGCTGGATGCCACCAACTCCTGGAGCCTCACCCTGGGCTCGGATGCCGAGCTGGCGGGCTTGCCCCCCAGCCTCAAGGAGCTGCTGGCTGAGGCGGCCAAGGCAGCTGGGGAACCGGGCCAGTGGCGCATGGGCCTCGACATGCCGCGGGTGGCCCCCTTCCTCAAATACAGCGAACGGCGGGACCTGCGCGAACGGGTCTACAAAGCCCAGGTGAGCCGGGCCTCCAGCGGCGATCTCAACAACCTGCCCCTGATCGAAGAGATTCTCAGCCTGAAGCTGGAGCAGGCCCAGCGCCTGGGCTACGACCATTGGGCCGATGTGAGCCTGGCCGCCAAGATGGCGGATTCCGTCGCCTCCGTGGAGCAACTGCTCGAGGAGCTGCGCTGTGCGGCACTGCCGGTGGCCCTACAGGAACTGGAGGCCCTGCGCTCCTGTGCCCGCCGCCATGGGGCCCCAGAAGCAGCAGATCTCAAACCCTGGGATGTCAGCTACTGGGCTGAAAGGCTGCGGCAGGAGAGCTTTGAGCTCGATAGCGAAGCCCTACGCCCCTACTTCCCCCTCGACAGCGTGCTCCAAGGGCTCTTCAGCCTCTGTGCACGCCTCTTCAACATCACGATCGTGGCCGATGGGGGTTCAGCGCCCCTCTGGCACCCCGATGTCCAGCACTTTCACGTGTTGGACGCCTCGAGCGGCGAAGCGCTGGCAGCCTTTTACCTGGATCCCTTCAGCCGGCCAGGCTCGAAGCGCGGGGGCGCCTGGATGGATGAATGCCTGGGCCGCTCGATCAACAAAGCGGGAGAGCCGGTCCTGCCCGTGGCCTATCTGATCTGCAACCAGAGCCCCCCGGTGGCTGGCACCCCAAGCCTGATGACCTTCGAAGAGGTGGAAACCCTCTTCCATGAATTCGGCCATGGGCTCCAGCACATGCTCACCACCGTGGAGCGCCCCCAGGCCGCCGGGATCAACAACGTGGAGTGGGATGCGGTGGAGCTGCCAAGCCAATTCATGGAGAACTGGTGTTACGAGCGCGGCACCCTGATGGGCATGGCCAAGCACTGGCAGAGCGGTGAACCCCTCCCCGAAGCTGAATACCAAAAGCTGCTCGCGGCGCGCACCTTCATGGGAGGTAGCGCCACCCTGCGCCAGGTGCACTTCGCGCTCACGGATTTAAGGCTGCATAGTGCCTGGTCACCAAGCTGCGGCCAAAGCCCCGACCAGATGCGCCGGGAGATCGCCAAAACCACCACCGCCCTGGAGCCCATCGCCGAGGACGCCTTCCTCTGCGCCTTCAGCCACATCTTTGCTGGCGGGTACTCAGCGGGCTACTACTCCTACAAGTGGGCCGAAGTGCTCAGTGCCGATGCCTTCAGTGCCTTTGAAGAAGCGGGCCTCGACCAGGAGGATGCCGTTGTCACCATGGGCCGCCGCTTCCGGGACACCGTGCTCAGCTGGGGGGGGAGCCGTTCACCCGCCGAGGTATTTGAGGCCTTCCGGGGCCGCCAGCCCTCCAGCGAAGCCCTGATTCGCCACTCGGGCCTGGCGGTGGCGTGAAATCCCCCGCCAAAAACCCAGCCCCTGAAACCCCCAACTCAATCCGGAACTGCAGATCTGAACTGCAGACCTGAACCCCGATCAAGGGGCCAGCAACGCCTCGACCAACAGATCCAAGGAGCGGGGAT
>CANHGA010000151.1 GCA_947460085.1 Synechococcaceae cyanobacterium | reverse complement strand
TCCATGGTGCAGGGTCTCAAACGCGTCGTGGTCACAGGCCTCGGCGCCGTCACACCGATCGGCAACGACGTTTCCAGTTACTGGGAAGGGTTGAGTACGGGCCGCAATGGCGTGGCTGGAATCACCTTGTTTGACCCCTCGCGCCACGCCTGCCGGTTTGCCGCAGAAGTCAAGAATTTCAACCCAGCTGGCTACCTCGAACCGAAGGAATCCAAGCGCTGGGATCGCTTCTGCCAGTTCGGCGTGGTGGCGGCCAAGCAAGCCGTGGCCCATGCCGGCCTCACCATCGACGAGAGCAACCAACAACGGATTGGCACCGCCATCGGCTCCGGCGTTGGCGGGCTCCTGATGATGGAGACCCAGGCCCAGGTCATGAGCGAGCGCGGCCCCGACCGGGTCAGCCCGTTCTGCGTGCCGATGATGATCCCCAACATGGCCACTGGCCTGGCGGCGATCGCCCTCGGGGCCAAGGGCCCCAGCAGCGCCGTGGCCACCGCCTGCGCCGCGGGCTCCAATGCCATTGGCGATGCCTATCGCCTCATCCAGATGGGCTTGGCCGATGCCATGGTCTGCGGCGGCGCCGAATCGGCGATCACCCCCCTCGGCGTCGCTGGCTTTGCCAGTGCCAAGGCCCTCTCCTTCCGCAACGACGATCCCACCACCGCGAGCCGGCCTTTCGATCTGGAGCGCAACGGCTTTGTGATTGGCGAAGGCGCAGGGGTGCTGGTGCTCGAGAGCCTGGAGCACGCCCAAGCCCGCGGCGCCCAGATCCTGGCCGAGGTGGTGGGCTACGGCATGACCTGCGATGCCCACCACATCACCTCCCCATCCCCCGGGGGTGTGGGCGGCGCCGAAGCCATGCGTCTGGCCCTCAAAGACGCCGAGCTGAATGCCAGTGACGTCGACTACGTCAACGCCCACGGCACCAGCACCCAGGCCAACGACAGCAACGAGACCTCCGCCATCAAGAGCTCCCTCGGGGAGCGGGCCTACCAAATCCCGGTGAGCTCCACCAAATCGATGACCGGCCACCTCCTGGGCGGCAGCGGTGGCATCGAAGCGGTGGCGGCCGTTCTCGCGATGGAGCACAGCCTGGTGCCGCCTACGATCAATTATCAGAATCCCGATCCGGCGTGTGATCTGGATGTCGTTCCCAATCAGGCCCGGGAACACAAACTGAACGTGGTGCTCTCCAACTCCTTTGGATTTGGCGGCCACAACGTCTGCCTGGCATTCCGCCGCATGGGCGGATAACCAGGGCCCCTGGGAACGTTTCGCTCCCGGTCTAAGCCCAACCCTTCTTTCCCCCCTCTCCCCGTCACGCCATGGTCGTCGCCCCCAGCACCTCGGTTGAATCGCTGTGCATCAACAGCATTCGCTTCCTGGCGGTCGACGCCATCAACAAGAGCAACTCCGGGCACCCCGGCCTGCCCATGGGTTGCGCTCCCATGGCCTTCGCCCTGTGGGACAAGGTTCTTCAGCACAACCCCAAGAACCCCAAGTGGTTCAACCGCGACCGCTTCGTGCTCTCCGCTGGCCACGGCTGCATGCTGCTCTACGCGCTGCTGCACCTCACCGGCTACGACTCGGTCACCATCGAGGACCTCAAGCAATTCCGCCAATGGGGCTCCAAAACCCCCGGCCACCCGGAAACCTTTGAAACCCCAGGCGTCGAAGTCACCACCGGCCCCCTGGGCCAGGGCATTTCCAACGCCGTGGGTCTGGCCCTAGCCGAAGCCCACCTGGCCGCCAAGTTCAACAAGCCCGGCGTCGACCTCGTTGATCACTACACCTACGTGATCATGGGCGACGGTTGCCACCAGGAGGGGGTCTCGAGTGAAGCCGCCTCCTTGGCGGGTCACCTGGGCCTGGGCAAGCTGATCGCCCTCTACGACGACAACCACATCACCATCGACGGAAACACCAACGTTTCCTTCACCGAGGATGTGCTCAAGCGCTACGACGCCTATGGCTGGCACACCATCCACGTCAAGGATGGCAACACCGATGTGGCCGCCATCGCCAAGGCGATTGAGGAAGCCAAGGCCGTCACCGATCGTCCCTCGATGATCAAGGTGACCACCACCATTGGCTACGGCTCCCCCAACAAGGCCGACACCGCCGGCGTGCACGGTGCCGCCCTGGGCGCAGAAGAAGCCGAGCTCACCCGCAAAAACCTCGATTGGAGCTACGGCCCCTTCGAAGTTCCCCAGGAGTCCTACGACCACTGGCGCGAAGCCATCAGCCGCGGCGCCGCTGCGGAAGCCGAGTGGAATGCCACCCTGGCCGCCTACCGCAGCCAGTACCCCGCTGAGGCCGCTGAATTCGAGCGCCAACTGCGCGGCGAACTGCCTGCCAACTGGGATGCAAACCTGCCCAGCTACACGGCTGACGACAAGGGCTTGGCCACCCGCATGCACTCCTACAACTGCCTCAATGCCTTCGGCCCCAGCCTGCCGGAATTGATCGGCGGCTCCGCCGACCTCACCCACTCCAACCTCACCGACATCAAGGGCGAGAAGGGCTTCCAGAAAGGCGCTGAAGCCAACCGCTACCTGCACTTCGGTGTGCGCGAGCACGCCATGGCGGCGATCATGAACGGCATCGCCTATCACGGCAGCGGCCTGATCCCCTACGGCGGCACCTTCGCCGTGTTCGCCGGCTACATGGTGGGCGCCATGCGCCTCTCCGCCCTGAGCGAGCTGGGTGTGATCTACGTGCTCACCCACGATTCCATCGGCCTGGGCGAAGACGGCCCCACCCACCAGCCGATCGAAACCCTGGCCAGCCTGCGGGCCCTGCCCAACCTGCTGGTGATCCGTCCTGGCGACGGCAACGAAACCAGCGGCGCCTACCAGGTGGCGATCACCAACCGCAAGCGCCCCACGGTGCTGTTCCTGAGCCGCCAGGCCATGGCCAACCAGGCCAACTCCAGCGCTGGCCAGGTGGCCAAAGGTGGCTACATCCTGGAAGACAGCAACGGCACCCCCGACCTGATCCTGATCGCCAGCGGCACCGAGCTGGAACTCGCCACCAAGGCCGCAGCCCAACTGCGCGCCGATGGCAAGAACGTGCGGGTGGTGTCGATGCCCTGTGTGGAGCTGTTCGAAGAACAGGATGCGGCCTACCGCGATAGCGTGCTGCCCGCCTCGGTGCGCAAGCGCCTGGTGGTGGAAGCCTCCAGCTCCTTCGGCTGGCACAAATACACCGGCTTCGACGGCGACACCGTCTCCATCGACCGCTACGGCGCCTCCGCCCCTGGCCCCCTTCTCATGGAGAAGTTCGGCTTCACCGTGGACAACGTGGTGGCCAAGGCCAAAGCCCTGGGCTGAACCCAGCGTCTCAGCACACATCCAAACCCCACCTGGCGGTGGGGTTTTTTCATGGGCAACCATCCGCCTTTCATAGGCAACCATCGCCCTTGAAAAGCATTAGAGAGACCAACAAATAGTTCAAACATGTCATCACACGAATCAGATCACCTCGGCAGTGGATTTACGGCAAATAACCCCGTGTTAGCATGCAAAGAGAACGCACATAGAAGCACTTCATTCTCTCCCCTAATACACCGATGACCTCTTCACACTCCAATGGCTTAACGCCATGGGTCCGCTGAGACAATGGACAGAAAGTCGGTCAGCCTTTTAATTCCTTGCTACAACGAAGAGCAATGCCTGAGCTCACTTTTTGAAGCCATTGAGCCCGTCTGCACTCAATGCGCGGAGATCGAATGGACGCTGATCTTCGTGAACGATGGCAGCCGCGATGCGACCAAAACAGTCCTTCAGCATTATTTACGGGACAGCACATCTTGGTGCCACGGCAAAATCATTGACCTATCAAGAAATTTTGGCAAGGAGGCGGCATTAATCGCAGGATTAGATTATTGCCAAGCCGACGCCTGCATCATCATGGATGCAGACCTGCAAGATCCCCCAGAATTAATACCCGCCATGGTATCTAAATGGCTGGAAGGGGCCCAGATCGTAAGCGCAAGAAGAGACGATCGCCGCTCCGATGGGCCATTAAAAAGATTGACGGCTCAATCATTCTATAAAGTATTTCGCCAAACATCGAAACTAGACATAGAAATTGATGCCAGCGATTTTCGGCTTCTCGACAAGGTTGTCATCGAGGCCATACGCAACTGCCGGGAATCCGTCCGCTTCACAAAGGGCTTTTTCGCCTGGGCTGGCTTTTCCAGCGCATGCGTGGACTACGCAAGGCCGAAACGCCTCCATGGCACAACGAAGTGGGGAGGCTGGAAGCTATGGAACTATGCCCTTGACGGCATCTTTAATTTCTCAACAGTCCCCCTGAGAATTTGGTCTTATGTGGGATTGACCGTAACACTCCTTTCATTCCTACTGGCGGCAAAGATCTTTTTGCAGGTTCTACTCAATGGGGTAGATGCTCCTGGCTATGCATCAATCTTTATAGCCGTAACCTTCCTTGGCGGAATTCAGCTCATGGGCATCGGAATTATTGGCGAATACCTGGGCAGAACATATATCGAAAGCAAAAGACGGCCTATTTACCTTGTCAAAGATCTTTTTGACAGTTGAACCTGGCCATACAGCAGTAAGGCCCCGGTCGCAAAATGCAACCGGGGCCCAGTTGATCCATCTCCAGAGACCCTGTACTTCTCCAGCGAGAAGAAACCTTCTCCAGCTAGAGAAACCTTCTCCAGCTAGGTAGGAACCTTTTGCAACCCTAGCTGCTGCTCTTCCAGCACCTTCTCCAGCCCTGCCAAATCCTCATCGGTGATTTTGGTTTGCATCGGGCAGTGCTTGGGTCCGCACATGGAGCAGAACTCGGCCTGCTTGTAGATATCAGCCGGCAGGGTTTCATCGTGATACTCCTTTGCCCGCTCAGGATCCAGGGAGAGCTCAAACTGCCTGTTCCAGTCGAAGGCGTAGCGGGCGCGGCTGAGTTCGTCGTCGCGATCGCGGGCCCCCGGGCGGTGGCGGGCAATATCGGCGGCATGGGCGGCGATCTTGTAGGCGATCAGGCCCTCTCGCACATCCTCGGCGTTGGGCAGGCCCAGGTGCTCTTTGGGGGTCACGTAGCAGAGCATGGCCGTGCCATACCAACCGGCCATGGCCGCGCCGATGGCGCTGGTGATGTGGTCGTAGCCCGGGGCGATGTCGGTGACCAAGGGGCCAAGCACATAGAAGGGCGCCTCACTGCACTCCTCCATCTGCTTTTTGACGTTGAACTCAATCTGATCCATCGGCACGTGGCCCGGACCCTCCACCATCACCTGGATGTCGTGCTGCCAGGCGCGGCGGGTGAGCTGACCGAGGGTTTTGAGCTCCGCCAGCTGGGCGGCGTCAGAGGCGTCGTGCTGGCAGCCGGGCCGCAGGGAATCGCCAAGGGAGAAGGTGCAGT
>CANHGA010000150.1 GCA_947460085.1 Synechococcaceae cyanobacterium | reverse complement strand
GACCGGCTGGAAAATCGACATCAAGAACGCCACGGAGTACGACCAGGTCAGCGAAGACGCCGTGGTGTCGGAGTTGGTCGCCCAACGCCAGGAGGAAGAAGCCCTTCAGGCCGAAGCGGAATCCCGACTGGAAGCGGAGCAGGCCCTGCGGGCCGAAGAAGATGCCCGGCTGCGGGAGCTCTATCCGCTGCCCGAAGACGAGGATGGGTACGACGAAGAGGGCGAAGCCGAAGCGGACTACTCCGAAGAGGTTCCAGAGGAAGAGGTCTCCACCGAAGAGGTCTCCGCTGAAGCTGAAGAACTCGCCCCTGAAGACCTCACCCCTGAAGCCGAAGACGGGGCAGAAGAAGCAGAGGAGGGTTCCTCCGAAGCTGAGGCCGAGGCTGAAATCGGCGACGGGGATGGGACCCGGTGAAACCCAAGCCCGTGCTTCGGCGCTGTGTGAGCTGTCGAGAGTTACTGGACCGTCAGCAACTCTGGAGAATCATCAGACTGGCCGAAGGGGGAATCGGGTTGGATCAGGGGATGGGCCGTTCGGCCTACCTCTGCCCCAATCAGGTGTGTTTAGAGGAGGCGAAACGACGCAAACGACTGCAACGGGCCCTGCGCTGCCAGGTTGCTGAAACGATCGTCGAGACTCTCGAACAGCGACTGAATACCAGCGTTGATCCCGCCTCTGAGGCAAGATGACCACTGGCCGCCAAGCGCGTGCGGCCTGGTTCCCCTCGGCCCCTTAACGGGCAGCCCCTGGGACCCGACCACTGGAGACCTTAATGACCAGCAGCGGCAAAGTCAGAATTTATGAGCTATCCAGGGACATGGGCCTGGATAACAAGGACGTGCTCGATGCCGCCATCCAGCTTGGTGTTGCCGCGAAAAGCCACAGCAGCTCGATCAGCGACGACGAAGCAGCGAAGATCCGATCCTTGATCTCAAAAGGCGGCTCAGCTCAACCAAACGCCGGAGCACCTGCCGGCGCGCCACCTAGCAAGGCAATCCTGTCGGTGAAGAAAGCGGAAGCTTCCCTTGTCGAATCGCCAGCAAGTGGGCCAGCCCCCAAGCCTGCTGCAGGCCCACTCAAACCGGCGGCACCGGCCAGACCCGCCGCCCCCAGTTCACCCAAGCCACCCGCCATCTCGGCCAAGCCAGCGGCTCCAGCCAAGCCAGAAATTGTGGCGAAGCCTGCAACTTCCGCCAAGCCGGCGGCCCCGGCCAAGCCCCCCGTTGTCTTGGCAAAGCCAGAAATTGTGGCGAAGCCTGTAACTCCCGCCAAGCCGGCGGCCCCAGCCAAGCCACCCGTTGTCGTGGCCAAGCCACAAGTTGTGGCAAAGCCAGAAATTGTGGCAAAGCCTGTGACTCCGGCCAAGCCGGTGGCAGCAGTGCCGGCAAGGCCAATCACCCCCTCACCCAAACCGGCAGCCCCTGCCTCCAAGCCAGCGGCTCCCTTGGGCAAGCCCCCTGCTACCTCAGCCAAGCCTCCGGTGATCGCTGGCAAGCCGCCGCTGCCCAAGCCGGTGGTGATCGCATCGAAACCGCCAGCCCGCCCTGCCTCAGCGGCACCGGCGCCAAGCCGTAAACCCGAACTGCCTAGCCGCCCAGCCCCTGGCAAGCCCCAACTGGTTGGTCGTCCCGTCAGTGGCGCACCAGCGGCCACCAGCAGCCGTCCCGCACCACCAGCCGGCCGAGCCCCCTTAAGCCAGCGCCCGGCCCAACCCCAGCGCTCCGGCACCCCAGCCCCGATTCGCCCAGGCCAAGCCGGTGGCGCCCGCCCCGCCGCCCCTGGCCGTCCCGCCCCCAGCCCCCTGGAACTGGTCGGCAAACCGATTCGCCGCGATAGCGCTGGCCCAGCTGGGGCCGGTGGCAACCGTCCTGCCGCCCCTGGCCGTCCTGGGATGCCCACGGGCATGCGCAAGCCCATGGCTCCTGGCGAGCTCATGCAGCTGCAAAAACCCGGACCCGGTCGCCCCATTGCCCCACCACCCAGGCGCGCCGGTGAGCGCACCGAAGGAGGAGCTACTGCCCCCGGGGGCGGCACAGGAACGCCTGATCTGGTGCGGCCCACCGCCACACCGCCAGCCGCCCCCCGGCGCCCCGGATTCCGTGCGCCTACGGCTGCCGGAGCCGCAGGCCGCCCCCGCCGTCCCGATTGGGACGACACCGCCAAGCTGGAGGCCCTGCGCAGCCGGACGCCGCAAAAGCAGCGCACCAAGGTGCACATCATTGGCGAAAACGATGATGCGCTGACAGCGGAAACCGGTGGCTACGCCGGTGAGCAGGAAGCCATGGTGCTGCAGGCCAGCCTGGCCAGGCCTGCCAAGCCCCGCACCCCCGGGGCCCCACCCGCCAAGCCGATGGCGGCCATGCGGAAGCGCAAAAAGGAAACAACCCGCCAACGCCAGCGCCGCCGTGCCATGGAGCTCCGCGCTTCCCGCGAAGCCAAGCAGGTCCGGCCGGAAATGCTTGTGGTGCCGGAGGGCAACCTCACGGTGCAGGAGCTCGCCGACAAGCTCAGCGTCGAGAGCTCCGAGATCATCAAGAGCCTCTTCTTCAAGGGTGTCATCGCCACGGTGACCCAAACCCTTGACCTCTCCACGATCGAAGCCGTGGCCGAGGAATTCGGCGTCCCAGTGCTGGAAGACGACGTTCAAGAAGCCGCCAAGAAGACGGTGGAGATGATCGAGGAAAGCGACTTCGCCCACCTGATCCGTCGCCCACCTGTGGTGACCGTGATGGGCCACGTCGACCATGGCAAAACCAGCCTGCTCGATTCGATCCGCAAAACCCGCGTCACCGCCGGCGAAGCCGGGGGGATCACCCAGCACATCGGTGCCTATCAGGTGGAGGTTTCCCACGCTGGGGAACAACGCAAAATCACCTTCCTGGACACGCCTGGCCACGAAGCCTTCACGGCCATGCGCGCCCGCGGTACCAAGGTGACCGACGTGGCCGTGCTTGTGGTGGCGGCCGACGACGGGGTGCGGCCCCAAACCCTGGAAGCCATCAGCCATGCGCGGGCAGCTGAGGTGCCCATCGTGGTGGCAATCAACAAGATCGACAAAGAGGGAGCCTCCCCGGAACGGGTGAAGCAGGAGCTCTCCGGTCTCGACCTGGTGGCCGAAGACTGGGGCGGCAACACCGTGATGGTGCCCGTGAGCGCCATCAAGGGCGAGAACGTCGACAAGTTGCTGGAGATGATCCTGCTGGTCACCGAAGTGGAAGACCTCAAGGCCAACCCCGATCGGATGGCGAAGGGCACGGTGATCGAAGCCCACCTCGACAAAGCCAAGGGCCCCGTCGCCACCCTGCTGGTGCAAAACGGCACCCTGCGGGCTGGTGATGTGCTCGCGGCAGGCCCCGTATTGGGCAAGGTGCGAGCCATGGTGGATGACACCGGCAAGCGGGTTAAAGAAGCTGGGCCCTCCTACGCCGTTGAAGCCCTGGGCTTCAGCGAAGTGCCCACCGCCGGCGACGAGTTCGAGGTCTACCCCGACGAAAAAACAGCCCGAGCCGTGGTTGGCGATCGCGCCAACGAGGCCCGGGCCACCCGCCTGGCCCAACAGATGGCATCACGCCGGGTTTCCCTGGCCTCGATGTCCAGCCAGGCCAGCGAAGGCGATCTCAAGGAACTCAACCTCATCCTCAAAGCGGATGTCCAAGGTTCCGTGGAAGCCATCCTGGGATCCCTCGAACAGCTGCCCCAGGGCGAAGTTCAGGTGCGGGTGTTGCTCTCCGCTCCAGGAGAGATCACCGAAACGGACGTCGACCTCGCGGCAGCGTCTGGTGCTGTGATCATTGGTTTCAATACCTCCATGGCCCCCGGTGCCAAACGGGCTTCCGATGCAACGGGCGTGGATGTGCGCGACTACGACGTCATCTACAAACTGCTCGAGGACATCCAAATGGCCATGGAAGGCCTGCTGGAACCCGAAATGGTGGAAGAAAGCCTGGGCCAAGCCGAGGTGCGTGCCGTCTTCACGATTGGCAAGAATGCCGTCGCCGGTTGCTATGTCACCAATGGCAAGCTGCAACGCAACTGCAAGGTGCGGGTGTTCCGTGGCAAGGAGAAGGTGTACGAGGGCGACCTCAACTCCCTGCGTCGCAACAAGGACGATGTCAAGGAAGTGGCCACCGGCTTTGAGTGCGGCATCGGCACCGATCGCTTCAACAGCTGGCAGGAAGGGGATCGGGTTGAGGCTTACAAGCTGGTCACCCAGCGCCGCACCCTGAGCACCTAAGCGCCGCCGTGACAGCCCGCAGCGAGCCCCTGCTATGGCTCCAGCTCATTGGTCTTGGGGCCATTCCGCTGGAGCTTTTGCTCGTGCTTCTGCTGTTAGCCGGCAGCGATCCGGGCCCCTTCCCTGGGCTTGAGCGGGTGCTGACCTGGTCCCTTGGGGCCTTAGCTCCATCGGTGCTGTTGTGGCGGATGCCCCCGGATCCGTTCTCGCTGCTGCTGGTGTGCACTCCCGTGCGCCTGCGCACCCCCGACCAACTGGCCTTCAGCCAGCAGCCCATGGGGCTGCCCCTCAAACTCCTGCTTGCCAGCGGTACGGCCCTGCTCCTGCCCCTGCTGTGGTGGCTCGACACCACATCGGTTCTGGCGACGTCCTACGCCCTGCTGCCCACACCCAATCGGGTGGCGGCCCTGGTCACCGTTGCTCCCCTGCTGACCCTGATGGTGTGGCAGTGGCAACAGCTAGGGCAGGCCAGCGTGCTGCTTGGCCGGAATCACCAGCAAACACCTCCGCCCCATGGGGCCGGCGGCCCATCTGCTGCGACCCGCCAACCCCTCTCCCTCTGCCTTGGGCTTCCCTGGCTGCGGCTCCCCGCCCTTACCCAGGCGACAACTCCGGCATTGTTTGAAGGGCCCGAAGGGCCTTCAGACGCCCAAACCCCACCGTTAGCCCCAGACTGGATCGACGGGGGCGGGGACGCAGCATCGGACCAAGGGGTCATGGACAACAGTTCCACTGATGACCATGCACCTGAACCGCCTGCACCGACAACCGAAGGCCAGGACAGCGTTGAGGTCACCCGCGAAGACCGCAATGAGAACGCTGGGGTAGACCACGAAGAGAATCCCCCCGCCTCCCCCGACAAGAAGCAATCCAGGGAGCCAGAGATCACCGATGCGGAGTTCACCCCCCTCGAGCAAGCCCACCTGGATGATGCCCAGCTCGAGTCAGCTGCGGTTGCGATCGAACCAGAGGAGGCTGCCGAAAAGGCTGAGGGCTCCGACCTGGATGCCCAAATCGGATAGGGGCACATCAATGCCACTGGAGGCACGCATCGCCATGGTGGCTAGCCCCAGGCCAGCAGATGCAACGAGGGCAAACCAAAGGCCCCGCCTCAAACCCCGCCATGGGGTGCGGGCCTCAAGCAGCAGCCTGGCCTTGAGTTCGGGATCCAAGGAAGACGAGTTGATTGCCATCAGACGTTGTCCAACCCGAATGCTCTCTGAATGCTAACTTGTACCTGTCGCCGGTGTAGCTCAGGGGTAGAGCAACTGATTCGTAATCAGTAGGTCGTCGGTTCAAATCCGATCACCGGCTTGCTTGAT
>CANHGA010000149.1 GCA_947460085.1 Synechococcaceae cyanobacterium | reverse complement strand
AGAAAAGCGCCAAGGCCCTGCGCGATGCCGCCAACAAGCTGTTGGCCGACAACCGCTTCGCCCGGCACCAATACGAGATTCTCGAAACCCTGGAGTGCGGCGCCGAATTGCTCGGCACCGAGGTCAAATCAATCCGGGCCGGGCAGGTGAACCTGCGGGATGGTTTTTGCCTGATCCGCAAAGGCGAACTGCAGTTGCACAACGTGCACATCTCGCCCCACAGCCATGCCGGGGCCTATTTCAACCACGAGCCCCTACGCACCCGCAAGCTGCTGGCCCACCGCCGCGAAATCGAAAAACTGCGGATCGCCCTGGATCAAAAGGGACTCACCCTGATCCCGCTCAACCTCCACCTGAAGGGGTCCTGGATCAAGTTCACCATTGGCCTGGGCAAGGGCCGCAAGCTGCACGACAAGCGCCATGAGGAGCGCCGCAAGCAGGACATCAAGGACGCCAAGCAGGCCATCGCCAGGATCTAAAGATCCCGCCCTATTAGGTGGCGCCTACTGGGTGGGAGGTGGTGGCTCCAATGGTGGCTGCGGCCCCAACCCCTGGGGAGGGGCTGGGGGAGTGCCCGATGGGGCGGTGGACGGTGAGGTGGGCGTCGTGGGCTGGAGCCGGGGTGCCGGCGGGTCGGCCCGCAGCGACAGGGTGATCAAACCAGGGGCAACCCCCTCGTTGGTGACCAGCAGTTGCACAGGAGAGCGGGGCTGGGCCCCCAGGCTCACCACCCGCAGGGGGCCCTTGGCCTCGAGCAGGCTGCCATCGGCGCTGAACACGCTCATCTGCATCAGCGGCGACCCATTCACCCCCAGCACCAGCCGATAACCAACCGGCAGGCGCACGGGGAAGAGGCGGGCACCGCCGGCATCCACCTGGGCGGAAAGCACCCGGGTTTCCATGGGCTGGGCCTCGATGGCCTCAATCTGCACGTTGGCGAGGCTCTGCTCCGCCGCGGCAAACCAAAGCTGGCGGAAAGGTTCCGGCGGCATGTCGGAACCGGGCCTGCCCGGCAACAGGTTTTGGGCACTGCCCGACACCAACTGGCGAAGCACCGACGGGCTCAGGCCCTGGCTCACCAGAGCACTTTGACGCCGCTGCCAATCCCCCTCGTTGAAGCTGCCGAGCCGCGCGCGGATCTCCAGCGGCAGTTGCTCCACCCGGGCCAGCCATTCCTCGGCCAATTCGTTCCAAACCTTGCGCAGGGGGGCGTCGTCGAGGGAATCGCTGGGCAGGCGCCCCCCCCGCTCCGGGAACTGGGCGAGCAACCCCGCATCCACCAATTTCAAGAACCAGGCCCGATCCACCTGCAGGGCCCGCAGGCGGTTGAGCAGCTGCTGGCGCTGGTCCACCTCGGCCGGCGGCAGGCTGCTGGGCAACTCCAGGGAGGTTGGGGGCTTGGGCAACACGAACTTGCCGCGGCTCAGCCACAGCCAACCCAGGGCGGTACCCACCAGGGCCGAAATCACCAGGGCAATCACCACCGGCCATACGCCCCCCTCGGCCGCTTCCTCCCGCTCGTCGGCGCGGGTGCGCAAGGGAGAAGCCGAAGCCTCAACGGGTGGGGGATCGGCCGGGGTTGGGGTCACCGGCGGCAGCTGGGGCTCGGCAGCCGGAGGCGCCGGGGCAGGCGCTGGCGCTGGTGGCTGGGCTGCTGGCGCTGCAACGACAGGGGCTGCAACGACAGGCGTTGGCGCAGGGGGCACCAGGGCCACGGTGCGATCGGCCCGGGGGACGGGCCCGGTGCTCTCGGGCATCGGTAGGGCCTGAAAGGCCGCCAAGGCCTGGGCCGCGGAGGCAAAACGGGATGCGGGATCCCGCTGCAGCAACCGCTCCAACTGGGCCTGCAGCTCAGGATGCTCCACCAGGGCTGCCGGCCAACGCCAATCCAGGCTCACCGGATCGAGCAGCTGGGCCGGGGCATCGCCACTGAGCAGCACCAGGGCAAAGGCGCCGAGGGAATAGAGGTCCATCCAGCGCTCGGGCGCGGCGGCACTGGCCAATTCCGGCGGGCCATAGCCGGGGGTCACGCAGGCCTTGCCGCACACCAGGCCGTAATCGAGCAGCACCGGCAGGCCATCGCTCTCCCGGCGCAGCACGTTGGCGGGGCAGAGATCACCGTGCACCAGCTCCTGGCTGTGCAGCGCCGCCACCACAGGCAGCAACTGGCGCAGCAGCAGCAACACTTCTCCTGCCCCAAACACCAATTGGCGTTCCGCGCGGGCCTCAAGCAACTGCTGGTAGGTGCGGCCCGCCTGCCACTCGCGCACCAACCACAGCTGATCGCCGGCCGTGATCGCCCCGCCCAGGCGGGGCACCTGGGGATGGAGCACCCCTTGCAGGCGGCTCCAGAGCTGGCGGGCTGTGGCCTGGTCCTGGTCGGGGCCCAGTTGCCTCAAGGCCACCGGAGCGTTGCTGGCCAACTGGTCGCTGGCCCGCCAGAGCTTGCCCTGGGGCCCCTCGCTGAGGCCCTGCTCCAGGCGATAGCGCTCGCCAATCACCTGTCCAATCACCTGCCCAATCGCGGTGTCCATCAGATCACCTCCAACCGGGCCCGTTGGGGCTGCTGGAGCCCCTTCGTAGCCAGCCAGTCGCCGTCATAGAGGCGCGATCGGTAGCGATCACCGCTGTCACACAGCACCGTCACGATGGTGTGACCCGGACCCAAGCGCCGGGCCGTTTCCACAGCCCCAGCCACGTTGATGCCCACGGAGCCCCCCAGGAACAGGCCCTCCCGCCACAGCAGTTGGTAGATGGTGTCGAGGGCCGACTGGTCGTCGATGCGCACGGCGGCGTCGATGGGTGCGCCCTCCAGATTGGCCGTCACCCGGCTGTTGCCAATCCCTTCGGTGATGGAACTGCCCTCCATGGCCAGTTCGCCCCCTTGGGCCCAGCTGTAGAGGGCGCTGCCGTGGGGGTCGGCCAACACGCACTGCACCTGGGGGTTCTGCTGCTTGAGATAGAGCGCCACCCCCGCATAGGTGCCACCGGTGCCCGTGGCCGCCACCCAGGCATCCACCTTGCCGGCGGTCTGCCGCCAGATCTCAGGACCGGTGCTGTTGAAGTGGGCCCGGCGGTTGGCCAGGTTGTCGAATTGGTTGGCCCAGACGGCCCCGGGGATTTCGGCGGCGATGCGGCCCGACAGCCGCACGTAGTTGTTGGGGTCGCGGTAGGGAACGGCGGGCACCGTGCGCACCTCAGCCCCGAGGCTGCGCAGCAGGCCAATCTTCTCCGCCGACTGGGTATCCGGAATCACGATCAGGGCCTTGTAGCCCCGGGCATTGCAGAGGTGGGCCAGGCCAATGCCCGTGTTGCCCGCGGTGCCCTCCACCACGGTGCCGCCGGGCTTCAGCAAGCCCTCCTGCTCCGCTTCCAGAAGAATTCCCAGGGCGGCCCGGTCCTTGACCGAGCCCCCGGGGTTCATGAATTCCGCCTTGCCGAGGATCTCGCAACCCGTGAGCTCACTAGGGCCATGCAGCCGAATCAGGGGCGTCTCACCAACGGCCCCCACAAATCCATCGGTGATCCCCAAAGCGCTGCCGCCCATGGCGCTGGCCTGTTCAAACAATTGGCTGTGGCGGGATCGTAGGCAAGCTCCCTATGGTCGGGCCTGACTTGGGCGGTTGATGTCCGCAGCCATGGGCTCTTCCACCGCCAGCAAGGGGTTGCTGGAGCGCTTTCAGGCCGTGCGCAACCGCAGCGTTGAGCTGATCGCGCCCCTCAACCCAGAAGACCTCTGCCTCCAGGGCATGGCCGATGCCAGCCCCCCGAAATGGCACCTGGGCCACACCACCTGGTTCTTTGAGGAATTCCTGCTCAAGGCACCGGAGCTGCCCCCCTTCATCCCTGGTTACGAGCCCGCCGATCCCCGCTGGGGGTTCCTGTTCAACAGCTATTACGACGCCATCGGCGAGCGCCATCCCCGGCCCGAGCGGGGGCTGCTGAGCCGCCCACCCATCGCTGAGGTGCTGACCTGGCGCGGCCAGGTGGACCGGGCCATCGGCCAAGGGATCGCCCTGGCCCAACAGGACCTGGACCAGCCTGGGCCTGCGGCGTGGCTTGAGCTGGTGGAGTTGGGCCTGCAGCACGAGCAGCAGCACCAGGAACTGCTGCTGATGGATCTGCTGGATGGCTTTAGCCGCAATCCCCTCGAGCCCGGCTACGGGCCCGGGCCCGAGAGCCACTACGAAAGCGGCTGGCTTGAAGGCGAATCGCCATGGCTGCGCCACCAAGGCGGCCTAGTGGAGATCGGCCACGGCGGCCCTAGCGGCAGCTTCCACTTCGACAACGAGGCGCCGCGCCACCGCCAATGGCTGGAGCCCTTTGCCCTCGCCAGCCACCTGGTGACCAATGGGGAGTACGAAGCCTTCATCGCCGACGGTGGCTACCGGCGGCCAGACCTGTGGATGAGCGAAGGCTGGGCCCTGGTCCAGCAGCGCCAGTGGGAATCTCCCCGCTATTGGCGTGGTGATTGGGAATTCAGCCTGGCGGGACGCCAACCCCGCCCAAGCCAAGCGCCCGTAAGGCATCTGAGCTGGTTTGAAGCCGATGCCTATGCCCGTTGGGCCGGGGGTCGGTTACCCAGCGAAGCCGAGTGGGAAGTGATGGCCACCGGCGTCGGCCAGCCCCTCCCCCAGGCCTTCGGGGTGCTGTGGCAGTGGACCTCCAGCCCCTACCGGCCCTACCCCGGATTTCAGAGCGCCCCGGGCGCCGTGGGGGAGTACAACGGCAAATTCATGAGCTCCCAGATGGTGCTCAAGGGCAGTTGCTTCCTCACCCCCGAGGGCCACGGGCGACTCAGTTACAGAAATTTCTTTCCACCGGCGAGCCGCTGGATGGCATCGGGGCTCAGGTTGGCGATGGATGGGGCCAAGGGCCATCCGGATTCAGGCCCAAATCCATGCTGATCGATCTGCATCCCCAACCGGCCGACATGGCGCGGTTGGTGAGCGAGGGCATGGCCCGCCAGCCCAAGCAGCTCCCGGCCTGGTTGCTCTACGACGCGGAGGGTTCCAGGCTGTTTGATGCCATCTGTGAGCAGCCCGAATACGGCCTCACCCGCACCGAAACCAGCCTGCTCAAGGCCCAGGCCGGAGCCCTGGCCGCGGCCCTGGGGCCTGGGGTGCTGGTGGAATTCGGCGCCGGCAATGCCCGCAAGGTGGGTCCCCTGCTGGAGGCCCTCCAGCCGCCCGCCTACGTGCCCCTCGACATCAGCGCCGACCACCTCGCCGCCGCCTGCCACCAGCTCCAAGCCCAACACCCCCAGGTGCCCGTGCTCGGCATCTGCTGCGACTACAGCGACCTCGACCAGCTCCCCTCCCATCCCCTGCTGGAGGGCCAAACCCTGTTGGGCTTCTACCCCGGCAGCTCCCTGGGCAACTTCACGCCCGAAGAAGCCCAAGCCCTCCTGGTCCAATTCGCCCAGCTCCTGGGCCCGGGCGGGAAGCTCCTGATCGGCATCGATCAACCCAAGGCCGTGGCCCGCATGGAGGCGGCCTACAACGATGCCGCCGGCGTTTCGGCCGCGTTTGCGAAAAATTTGCTGGTGCGGCTCAACCGCGATTTAGGCGGCACCTTT
>CANHGA010000148.1 GCA_947460085.1 Synechococcaceae cyanobacterium | reverse complement strand
CAGGGGGCCATATCGGGAAGCAGCAATTTAATTCTGCCGCCGCTACTCAATTGGTTTTCGGCTGATATAGCATTTCATATCGTTCATCATTTGTGCGAGAGAATTCCGAATTATCGATTACGCAAATGTCACGAAAAAAATGTGAGCCTACTTGGCGATTGTTGTTATTTGAAGCTCTCTGACATTCCGAGCTGCTTCCATTACACAATTTGGGATCAGCAGGCCAACGAGCTGATCACCGCCCAGCAAGTGGCCTAGGCCGGGCGCCTTAGCCCTGGCCAGGGGGCTAAGAGTTGTTTCCGGCGCCAACGGTTTCACGATCATCTGCAGGAGTCGACTCAGGTGTTGGCAAACCCTGGGCCGGGACTTTCTTGGAGGACACCTTGATGCCCCCTTTGATCGCGCTGACGGCCAGGATGGCCATCGCCTCCTCTTCACTGCGGACGGCACTCGGCACCGGCTTGTAGCTGGCAGGCGCTAGGGCGTTGCCGCGCAACACCGAACCCAGGGTTAGGAGGGTGAGCTTCAACTGCTGCCAGGGGTTCATCAGGACCACCCGCTTATACAGGTAGCTGTCGAAGGTGAGCCGTTGCACATCTTTGTCATCGCACATTTCCACGAAAGCTTCGCGGGCAGCATCATTGCGATAGAAGATATTTTGGAGGATTTCGAGCACTTTGTAGGTGGCGCCGTACTGGCGGTCCCACTTCTTCAGATACACCTTGAGATCTTTCTCCGTGGGGATCTTGGTGCCATTGGCGCTGGCCGCCACGATCTGTTCAGCGCACATGCGCCCACTTTTGGCAGCGAAATAGATTCCTTCGCCGGAGCTCTTGGTCACGTAGCCAGCGGCATCACCCACCAATGCCATGCGGCCGACCACACGCCTGGGACGGGGATGCTCGGGAATGGGGTGGGCTTCCACCTTGATGACTTCACCGTGAAGGAGGCGTTTCTTAGCCCGTTCGCGGATGCCTTCCTGCAGGCTCTTGATCAGGCCCTGGTTGTTCTGCATGGTTCCCGTACCCACGGCGACGTGGTCGTATTTCGGGAAGACCCAGGCGTAGAAATCTGGGGAAACATCCGTTCCCACATACATCTCGGCCAAGCTCTCGTAGTACTTCATCTCTTCAGGCGGCAGCTTGATGCGCTCCTGGAAAGCGATGGCCACGTTGTAGTCGCCGGCATCCATCGCTTTGGCAACCCGGCTGTTGGCGCCATCGGCTCCAACAATCAAATCGACTTCCAGGGTTTTGCTCTCGCCGGTGGCTTCGCCGGAGGCGTAGTCCGAATAGGTGAGGGTGTAAGGCCCCTGTCGCTTGCTGCCCGTATCGATCTTGGTAACCAGACCATTCACCAAATGGGCGCCTAAATCAGCTGCTCTCTCCCTAAGAAATGCATCCATCACCTCCCGGCGGCACATGCCGATGTACTCACCATCGTTTTCCAGGTTGATATCCACCTCCCGGTTGGAGGGGGAAATCATCTTCATGTTTCTCACCTTGCGGTCGATGATCGACTCAGGCAGGTCGAATTCCGAGACCATGCAGAGTGGAATCGCGCCACCACACGGCTTGGCGTTATCGAGCTTGCGCTCAAAGATCCAGGTTTGGATGCCGGCCTTGGCGAGCACTTCAGCGGCACAGGAACCACTGGGACCACCGCCCACCACTGCGACACGCAACATCTGAAAACCGCTCCGCCAGGAAGGATGTGGCGTGGAAGCTAACACTGCTGGGCAGGCAACTGCCGTTGTTTCTCCGCTTCCCACCTAGGATCTTCACTGCTCGAAGGCTCAGCTCAGGTGATCGGTGCCAGGCGAGGCCAGGGAACGGGGGCAAGCGAAGACATTCCGGTTGCGCGGCGTTCCACGGTTTCCGCCCCGAGTCGCAGCAGGGGCTTTAGGCGGCTCGCCGCAGGAGCCGCTGGCGCGCTTTTGGGCCTTTTGGGCTTGGCCCTGGTTTTCCCCCAGCCCCTGCGGCGCCTGCTGGGGCCACCTCCGGTGGCAGGTCTGAATGTGCGGGCAGGCATCGATGGCCGCCTACTCGGCCACCTTCCCTATGCAGAGGTCAAACCATCCGAGCTGGTGGCTATCTCTCCAGGGATTGAACTGCAACGGGATGCAGCCGATGCGCTGGTGGCCATGCGCGCCGCCGCCGCCGCCGACGGGGTGGATTTGGTGGTGCTCAGTGGCTATCGCTCGATTGCCTTGCAGAAGCACCTGTTTTTCGATGTGAAGTCGGCTCGCAACCAAACAGCTCGTGAACGGGCCCGGGTGAGTGCCCCACCCGGATTCTCAGAACATGCCACCGGCTTCGCAATCGATCTCGGTGATGGTTCCCAACCTGGGGCCAACCTCTCCCAATCGTTTGAGCAGACCGCTGCCTTCTCCTGGCTCAAGGCCAATGGGGCCCGGTACCAATTTGTGCTCTCCTTTCCCCATGGCAATAGCCAGGGAGTCAGCTACGAACCTTGGCATTGGCGCTATGAGGGCACCACCCAGGCTTTGCAGGTGTTTGAACCTGCCCAGCGCTTGAGCCGTCCATGACCAGCCGTCCATGACAACTGTCCTGCCGGAATTGCTCTCTCCCGCCGGCACCTGGGAGGCCTTGAAGGCTGCTGTCGCCAACGGTGCCGATGCGGTGTATTTCGGCGTTGACGCCCTTAATGCCCGCATGCGGGCCGCCAACTTTCAGCGTCAGGAACTGCCAGAGCTGATGCAGTGGCTGCACCGGCGGGGCGTCAAGGGTTTCCTGACGCTCAACGTGTTGGTATTTCCCGCTGAGTTGGATGAGGCCGCCGACCTGGTCCTGGCGGCGGCGGATGCCGGGGTTGATGCCCTCATCGTTCAGGACATCGGCCTGGCTCGCCTCGCTAGGGAGCTGGCTCCCAATTTGGCGATCCATGGCTCCACCCAGATGTCGATCACGAGTGCCGCCGGGGTGGCCCAGGCCGCTGAGCTTGGCTGTCAGCGGGTGGTGCTAGCCCGGGAGCTGGCGCTGAAGGATTTCCAGCGTCTCCAGGCCCAGCTCCAACAACGGGCCATCGCCATGCCCCTAGAGGTGTTTGTGCATGGCGCCCTGTGCGTTGCCTATTCGGGGCAGTGCCTCACCAGTGAGGCCCTCGGCCAGCGCAGTGCCAACCGCGGTGAATGTGCCCAGGCCTGCAGGTTGCCCTACGAATTGATCGTGGATGGTGAGGAGAAGCCCCTGGGCGACCAACGCTACCTGCTCTCGCCCCAGGACTTGGCAGCCTGGGAGCTCATTCCCGAGCTGGCCGAACTCGGCATCGCCAGCCTCAAGATTGAGGGGCGCCTCAAGGAGGCCACCTATGTGGCGGCGGTCACAGAGACCTATCGCCGCAGCCTCGACCAGCTGCATCCAGGGCCGGGCAACGACAACCCAGGGCCAGGGCAACCCGATCAGACGCAGCCCGATCAGACCCGGCGGAATCTGGAGCTCAGTTTCTCCAGGGGCCTGTCAACCGGTTGGTTAGGGGGAGTGAACCACCGGTCCTTGGTGCATGGGCTGTGGAGCAAAAAAAGGGGCCCCAAAATTGGCCAGTTTCTCGCCATCGATGCCAAGGGTTGGTGGCTAGTCAGCACCCCAACTGCCCTGAAGCCAGGTGATGGCCTGGTTTTTGAAGCCAGGTCTCAATCGGCCCTTGAGCCTCCCCCAGAACTTGGTGGCCGGGTGATGGCGGTTGAGCAGCGGGCTGCTGGGTCCCTGGCGATCAAGCTCGGGCCTGGCCAGATCGATGGCCGTGCCCTGGTGGAGGGTGCCCCCTGCTGGCTGACCAGCGATCCAGCCCTCGAGCGCAGCTGGAAACGCATGGCGAGTCGTGGGACCCCCGAGCGCAAACAGGCTCTCCATCTGCGGGTGAGTGGGGCCAGGGGCGAACCCCTCGTGCTCAGGTTGCTTCGGGCCGGGTCCTTTGAGGCACCGCCCACCGAGCCATGGCAATGGCCATCCGCCACGCCCCTGCAGCCGGCCACGGGCCAATCCCTCAACCAAGACCGGCTGGCGGCCCAATTGGGCCGCCTGGGCGGTACCCCGTGGGAGCTGGGTTCCTTGGAGGTGCACCTCAGCGGCGAGCTCTTTTTGCCGATGGCCCAACTCAACCAGTTGCGCCGCCAGCTCGTTGATCACTTGGCGAGCAGTGGTGACCTGGCGAGCTGCGTACCCAGCTGCCCACCAACAACGGCCCAACCGGCGTTGGATCGAACGGCTGCCAAAGCTGCCTTGCCCCAGATCCTGGGTTCCCTGCACCCCCAGGAGCCCGGGCCTACAACCAGGTCCCAGCAGGAAGGCCACGGGGGCACCGAGGTGGTGGTGTTGGTGCGCAGCCTGGATCAACTCAAGGCCCTGCGCGACCAACCCGTGCACCGGGTTGTTGCCGAGCTGGAGCAACCCCACGAACTCAAGGAGGCCATCGCCATCGGTCGCGGCGTCTGGCCGGGGGGTATTTGGCTGGCCGGTGCCCGGATCACCAGGCCCGATGAACGCTGGACCTTGGACCCCCTCATCCGGGCCCAGGCCGACGGTTATCTGGTGCGCAACGCCGACCAGCTGGAGCTGCTGACCCCGCTGGCCCCCTGCGTTGGCGATTTTTCCTTGAACGTGGCCAACCCGCTCACTGCTGCCTGGTTCTTGAACCATTGGGGCCTGGAGCGGATCACGGCGAGCTATGACCTCGCCCTCGACCAATTGCTCGAGCTCCTGGCGGGGTGTCCTGCGGGTTCCGTTGAGGTCACGGTGCACCAGCACATGCCCCTGTTCCACATGGAGCATTGCCTGTTTTGCGCCTTCCTCTCCGATGGCCATGACCACACCGACTGCGGCCGTCCCTGCGAGACCCACACGGTGCTCCTGCGGGACCGCAGTGGCAGCGAGCACCCCCTCCGGGCCGACCTCGGTTGCCGCAACACCCTGTTTAACGGCAAGGCCCAAACGGCCGCCGAGGCCCTACCCCAGCTCCTGCGGGCCGGTGTGCGGTCCCTGCGCCTTGAGCTCTTGGACGAATCCGCCGACCAGACGGTCCAGCGGGTGCGTCAATACGGCTCCGCGATCCGTGGGGAGATATCGGGACGCCAGCTGTGGCAACAGGAACAGCTCGATAGCCGCCTGGGCGTGACCCGGGGCAGTCTTAAAAGCCGCAGGTGAGTGAGATAAGCTGGAGGTTCGGCTTCTAAGCTTTGATAGGGCTGAAAAGCTTTAACTCTGGCCCGCAGGCCTTCAGTAGAACCTAGGAATTCTTACGCATGAGCGGCGAACACACAGGCACGCCGATTCGCAATATTGCGATCATTGCCCACGTTGACCACGGCAAAACCACCCTGGTTGATGCCCTCTTGAATCAATCGGGCATCTTTCGCGAAGGGGAAGCCATCCCCACTTGTGTGATGGATTCCAATGATCTAGAGCGCGAACGCGGCATTACGATTCTTTCGAAGAATACCGCCGTTGATTACGAAGGGATTCGAATCAATATTGTTGATACCCCTGGCCACGCCGACTTCGGTGGAGAAGTTGAGCGGGTGCTCGGCATGGTGGATGGCTGCCTGCTGATTGTGGATGCCAACGAAGGT
>CANHGA010000147.1 GCA_947460085.1 Synechococcaceae cyanobacterium | reverse complement strand
GCCCCATCAGCGGCAATCCCGCTCAGCCAACACCGCCGCCTGGCCCTTGCCATCCCGGGCAATGGGTTGGCGATCGAAGTTGTCGTTGGTCACGTCAAAGCTGCGATCTGCACAGTGGAGCACCAGGGTGCGATTGGTGTAGGTGCCATAGGCCCGGCCCTTGCCCTGATCCAGGGCCGCCCCCAGACATTGCTGGCGGTCGCCCCAGATGCAGCTCGCTGCTCCCAAGACAACACCAAAGACATTGCTGCCAATCTGGCCGCTGCGATCAATCTCAAAGCGGCGCACGTCATAGGAGCGGGGAACTAAAGGATCCGCCCCTGCTGGGCCGCCCCCCGCGATCGGGCGGCTGAAGCTTTCGCGGGTATCCACGGTCCATTCGCCCAGGCGCAGGCCTGGCTTGAGCTGGGAAGCCAGCCCTTCGGTGAGGGCCGTAAAGCGATCTTTGGGATAGCCGTGGTGCTGGACACTGATGCGCTCGTAATCGCCAATCTCAAACATCAAGTTGGCGGCGGCGGTGAAGTCGTCGAGGGCCAACGTTCCCTGGCTGAGCAACCAGCCCATGAGGATTCCGGTGCGCCAATCGGCCGCAAGCTCTTCCTGCTGCACCGTGAGGCTAAAGCCGTTGCGATAGGGGCCCCGGCCCAAGGAGCGGTTGACATGGTGGCCCCATTCATGGGCAAGCACCGCCAACTCCATCGGCAACAACTCCTGGTCGCCCTTGCCTCGGGATGCCTTGGTACCGCGGCGCAGATCGAGGGCCATGGCGATCTGCAGGCTGTCAGGGCAGTAAAAGGCCATCGGATGGGCAATCCGATTCACGCCACAACCCTGGGCCCGATCACCGGCGAACAACAGCTGGGGTTTTTCTAGGGTTTTGCCCTGCTTCTGGGCCTCCTGCTGCCAGTAGCGGTAGAGAAAGTCATGGGCAGCAAGCAGATAGCGCTGCCTTAGATCTGCACCACCGCCTTGCTCGCGAATCCGCTGCAGTTCGGCGCCAGCAGGCACAGCTACTGCCTGAACTTTTACAGCCGGTGGGATGGGCTTCGAGGCAGCAACACTGCCAACCAGCAGGAAGGGCAAGGGCCACAGCCATGGCAGCAGGCCCAGCCCCCAGGTCCGGCGGCCAGCCGGCTCCCATCGATCAAGCGCCCACCTAGCCACGGCCTCCAGCCTCCTGCACCAAGCTAATTCCGGGGGACAGATTGGTGATCTGGGCCACAAGGTTGACCATGGTCTAACCAATCAAGCGTCATGTGGACGCGCAAAGCAGATGCCCAGCGGGGGGCCCTTCCCCCCGCAAGCCCCCTAGGGGATCAGGGCCTGGAGCTGGCCCAGGGCACCTTGCCCCGTGAGCCATTCGGTGACCACCGCCAGCACAAAACCCAGCATGGCCAGCCGACCATTGAGGAGCTCGGCGGGGTGGTGAAATCCCCAGGCCCGCTCCTGGCCCACCACTTGCACGACAGGCTCAATGGGCCTGGGGTCGAGCAATTCAGGCTCATCGGAGCACCACCCTTGATCCTCCGATTCAGAAAAACCACGCCTGGCTAGCGCGGGGGGCCGCCCGGACGACACCCCAGGCAATGAAGGGGAGCCAGCGAAGGAAGACAGGCCAGCGCCTGAAGACAATCGACGTCCCAAGGACGCTCCATGTCTTGACGAAAGCTTGGAGCGAAGGGATTGGTCACGTTGAGGTGTCATAGGGTTTATTGCAACAGAGTTATGGAAACGGGAAAGCCACCTTCACCCTGCCCCATCAACACCGGCGACTTACCTCAAGCAGCATCTTTTCAGCAAAGTCGAAGCAAATAACCAAAGGCATATAACCAAAGACAAATAGCCAAAGCGCAAAAATCACAGCCAAACACCCACAGCACAAACAGTCCCAAGCCAGGGGATCTGCCTCAGTGCCGAAGCAATCTGGTGCCACCGCGGAGTCAGCGTCAAAGGATCAGCATCAACCTGGCGGGGACAGCCAAGGGCCCAAGCAACCTTGACCTTATAAACCATGCCCCATGGTTGATCGACGCCGTCGCTGCATCGCAGAACTCAGCCTGCGTGAGTATTCCCTTTACAGAGCAATCTGCAACGAACTGGAAGACCTCGAGCAGGCCATTTTGTATGCCGGGGTTGCCGGAACTGATTTTGAGGATCTTGCCTCTTCCATGCTGGACCGCCGCCTGCTGGTGGGCTGGCTTCGCGAACTGGAATTCCCCCCCTCTTCCGACTACGCCGACACTGGCCTGACCGCAGCCGTCGAAGAGCAAATCATTGCGGAGGCCCTCGATTGACGCCGCCCGGGGGACCGCTTCCAGCCCCCGTTTGGATGCAGCCCATTGGGGCCTTAATGGCCTCCCTGGGATCAAGCCAAACCGGCCTGAGCGAAGAGGAGGCCAGCAGCCGGCTGGCTCGCTTTGGGCCCAACAGCCTGGCCGGACCCAGGGGAGTCCATGCCCCCACCTTGCTGCTGCGCCAATTCAGTAGCCCCATTGTTCTGATCCTGGTGGGGGCCGCCCTGCTCTCCTTTGGGCTCGCTTCGGTGACCGATGGGCTGATCATTCTCACGATCGTGGTAGCCGGCGGCCTGCTGGGCTTTTGGCAAGAACGGGGAGCCGCCCGGTCCATTGAGCAACTGCTCAAAACCGTTCAGCTGACCACGGTGGTGCTGCGCCAAAACCAGTCCATCACCATCCCATCGCAAGGGGTGGTGCCCGGCGATGTGGTGGTGCTTTCGGCCGGAGCCCACATCCCCGCCGATTGCCGCGTCCTCCAGGAATGCGATCTCAGCATCGATGCGGCGGCCCTCACCGGTGAGAGCTACCCGGTAAGCAAGCATCCCGGTGAGCTTGCCGCCGGTGCCCCGATCTCCCAGCAGACCAACATGCTGCACCTGGGCACCCACGTGGTGAGTGGCACCGGGCTGGCGCTGGTGGTTAGCACCGGCCGATCCACCGCCTACGGCTCGATCGCCGATCGCCTGCGCCTACGCAGCCCCGAAACGGAATTCGAACGGGGGGTGCGGCGCTTTGGCCAACTGCTTCTGGAGCTGACCCTGGGGCTCGTGGCCCTGATCTTTGCCTTCAATATCTACCTCAACCGTCCGGTTGTGGATTCCTTCCTATTTGCCTTGGCCCTGGGCGTGGGCCTAACGCCCCAGCTCCTGCCAGCCATCATCAGCGTCAACCTGGCCCAAGGTGCCCAGCGCATGGCGCGGCACCGGGTGATTGTCAAACGGCTCGCTTCGATTGAGAACTTCGGCAGCATGGATGTGCTGTGCGCGGATAAAACAGGCACCCTCACCGAAGGCTCGGCCCAGGTGCATGCCGCCCTGAGCGCCGACGGAGCCCCCAGCCCAACCACCCTGTTTCACGCCTTCATCAACGCCAGCTTTGAAACGGGCTTTGAGAACCCCATTGATATCGCCCTGCGCGCCCAATCCCTCGGCGATTTAACGGAGTGGCGCAAGCTCGATGAGGTGCCGTTTGATTTCACCCGCAAGCGCCAAAGCGTGCTGGTGCAGCCCCCAAACAGCAGCCAGCCCCTAATGATCAGCAAAGGCGCCCTCGCCAAGGTGCTGGAGGTGTGCATCGACGGCGAACTCCAGGGAAACCGCGTGCCGATCGCCGATCTCCACGCCCTGATCGAGCAGCAGTACCGCCAACTCAGCGATCAGGGCTATCGGCTCCTCGGAGTTGCCATCCGCAGGGCCGATGGGAGTGCAGCCAGCCACGAACTCAACCAAGAACTCAGCAAGGGTGTCATCAACCGCCACTCCGAACAGGGCATGACCTTCCTGGGGCTGATCGCCCTCAACGACCCCCTCAAAGCCTCCATTCACCGCACCGTGGCCGAATTGGCCCAGATGGGCGTGCGACTCAAAATCATCACCGGCGACAACGGCCGGGTCGCGGCCCGGGTGGCGCAGGAAGCAGGCCTGGCCAACACCGAGGTGATCACGGGCCAGGTCTTGCTGCAACTCAGCGATACCGCCCTGCGGGTGCGGGCTGCCGCCTGCGACGTGTTTGCCGAAATTGAACCCAACCAAAAGGAACGGCTCATCGGTGCCCTGCGCCAAAGCGGCCATGTGGTGGGCTTTATGGGCGATGGCATCAACGACGCCCCAGCCCTGCATGCCGCCGATGTGGGGCTTTCGGTGCAGGGGGCGGTGGATGTGGCCAAGGAAGCCGCCGACATCGTGCTGCTCGATGGGGAGCTCGCTGTCTTGGCAGCAGGCATCAGGGAGGGGCGGCGCACCTTTGCCAACACCCTCAAGTACGTATTCATGGCCACAAGTGCCAACTTTGGCAACATGTTTTCGATGGCTGGAGCCTCCCTTCTCCTGCCCTTTTTGCCCTTACTACCCAAGCAAATCCTGCTCACGAATCTGCTCACCGACCTACCGGAAATGACCATCGCCACCGACCGGGTGGATGCCGATTGGATCGAGCGTCCGCGGCGCTGGGACATCGGCTTTATCAAGCGCTTCATGCTCACCTTCGGATTGGTGAGTTCCGTTTTCGACTACCTCACCTTCTGTGTGCTGCTGTGGTTGTTGCGCAGCGACGCCGCCCTGTTTCGCACCGGCTGGTTTGTGGAATCGGTGGTGTCAGCCGCCACGATTGTGCTGGTGGTGCGCACCCGGGGGCCCCTGCTGAAGAGCCGCCCTTCCTGGCCCCTCTGGCTCACAACCCTGCTGGTGGTGATGGCGACGGTTGTCTTGCCCTATTCGGCCCTGGGCCGCCTGTTTGGCTTTGTGGCCCTGCCACCCCTCTTCCTGCTGTGCCTGGCAGTGATCTTGGTGCTTTACATCCTCAGCGCCGAAATGGCCAAACGCTGGTTCTACCGGAGGCAATCCCCAACCCAAACCTAAAAGCGGAAGCTGGTTTTCACCAGGGCCCGCGCCAAGGCAGCCAGGGCCACCAGCAGGAGCAAGGGAGCCTCGCCAAAGCGGTCGTAGGGCGTGAGGGTCTCAAGCTGGGGCACGGCGAACAGGCCCGTGGCGGGCCGACCAGCGGGCAACCATTGCTCAACCCTGCCGCGGCCATCCACCAGCACGCTGGGGCCCGTATTGGCGGCGCTCACCACCGCCCGACCCGTTTCAATCGCGCGCAGCTGGGCGAGGGCCACAAATTGACGTTGCAGCATGGGCGGATAGGGATCGAGGTTGGCGCTCAACAGCAACCAGCGCGCCCCATCCCGCACCGCCAGGGCCAGGCCGCTGCCATCGGAAAGCTCGTAGCAAATGGCAACGCCAATGGCTCCTTCGGGTCGCGGTAGCAACCGCGATGGCAAGCCCGGCTCAAGGCCTCCCACCGCAGAAAGGCCGCCCCAGCGCGCCAGCCCAGCTAAGGGCACCCATTCGCCAAGGGGCACCAGCCGGTGTTTATCGATCCATCCCCCTGGCGTCGTCTCGCCGGGTTCAAAGCGCAGCACGCTGCTGCGCTGCTCGAGTTCAGCGCCCCGCTCCTGCCAGCGAAAGCCCCCGGCCATCAGTTGCACCGGAGCAGGCGCGGCCAAGGAGGGATCTGCGCCCAAGGCCCCCTCCGGCAACAGCACCACTGCCCCATTGCGGGCCTTGGCTTCGCTGAGGGCCGCCTCCAGGCGCCG
>CANHGA010000146.1 GCA_947460085.1 Synechococcaceae cyanobacterium | reverse complement strand
GAGCAGGTGCTGGGGGGATAGGGCTTGGAGTAACTGGCGCCGGTGCTCCAGCAGTTGGCGTTCCCGTTGCACCAGATGCCGGGGGTGGAGACCCAGGAGCCGCTCGCGCTGGCTTTGAAGCTGGTGTTTGCAGCCTTGCAACTGGAATTGGATCACATCGCGCACATGGCGTTTGAGCTGGCTGATGCCCTGCCGGGCCATGGACCGATCGGGTAGTAGGGCGACCAGGGCAGCCGTGGGGGTGGCGGCGCGGTAATCGGCGACCAGATCGCAGATGGTGGTGTCGTCTTCATGGCCTACGCCACTGACCACCGGGATGGGGCAGGCCGTGATGCAGCGGGCCAGTTGTTCGCCATCGAAGACGGCCAAATCCTCCCGGCTGCCCCCACCCCGGGCCAGCACCAGGGCGTCAATTCCCAGCTCTTGTGCCTGTTTGCCCACCCGTTCGATGGCGGCACAGATTTGGGCTTCCACGGGGCCTTGCACCGGAATCGGCACCACGATCACCTCGGCAGCGGGCCAGCGCTCGGCTGCCGTGCGGAGCATGTCGGCCAGGGCTGAGCTCGGCACGCTGGTGAGCAGGGCGATCCGCTGGGGTACGGCGGGTAAGGGCCGCTTGAGCAGGGGATCCAGCAGGCCCTCGTCGCTCAAGAGCTCCCGCACCCGTTCGAATTGGCGCAGTACGCCGCTCAGGCTGGGCCGCACATCCAGCACCTGGACGCAAAGGGTGGCCCGGCTTGCCCAGAAATTGAGCTTGCCGACCACCACCACCCCGTCGCCCTCGGCGGGTAAATAGCTGAGCTTCGACAACTGGGAGGCCCACACCACCCCAGAGATGGACGCTTGTCCATCCACCAGGGTGAGCCACAGATGGCCCTTTTTGGTCTGGGGTCTGCTGACCGTGGCATCCAGCAGAAAGCGGGGGGCAAAGCCCCGCTCGAGCAAGCTGCCGATGGCTTGGGTGAGCTCGCTGACGCCGTAGCGGGGGATGGCAGAGGTTTCGCCGCTACCGCTCATGACGCGAGCTTGCGGTAGCAGCCCCACCAGTAAAGGCTGATCAACCCTGCCACCAGGGCCACCACGCGGCCTGCGGGATGGTCGATGCGGATGAGGCCTGCAGCCGTAATCACCAGGGCGCTGCTCAGGAGCCTGGATCCATCCCGGCGATTTTTGACGTAGAAGCGGGCCAAACTAGGGGTGGCTGTTAGCAGCCAGTCTCGCCTCCCCATGGGTGGCCCAGCCTTGCGGGGAACCATGACGACGGCGAGCAACCTTCATCCCCGCCAGCTTTTGCTGCAGGAGCTTTCGGCTCCCCTGCCCGACCATCCCGAATTGGTGCTTGTCACCGACCTCGATGGCACCTTGCTGGGGGGCTCCTTGGCCGAGCGGCGTGCCTTCTATGGCTGGCTGGAACGCCAGCGGCATCGGGTCTTGCACGTGTTTTGCACGGGGCGGGATCTGGGATCGATCGATCGGCTTTTGGTTCAAGACGAGGGTCTGGGCCTGCGGGCCCCCCATCTCGTGATTGGCGATGTGGGCTGCACCGTGGCCTGCGGGGCCAGCCTCGAGCTGCTCTCCTTGGCGGTGGATCCGATTCAGCAACGCTGGGAGGGCAAGCATGGGCCCGTCCGGGCGCTCCTGGATGGGGCCAAAGGTCTGTCTTCTCAGCCGATCAGCTCCGAGCGTCGCCTGGCTTACTACTACGACCCCGCAACGTTTGATCACGGCCTCATTGCCCAGATCGAGCAGCACGGGGTGGATTGCCTGCTGTCGGACAACCAATACCTCGATGTGCTGCCGGCAGGCGTCAACAAAGGCTCCACCTTGCTGGCGTTGCTTGACGTGCTGGCCATCGAGGCGGATCGGGTGGTCACCGCCGGCGACAGTCTCAATGACTTGGCCATGTTCGAAACGGGACTTTCCGGGGTGATGGTGGGCAATGCCGAGCCCGATCTGTTGGCGGCATTGCCCCGGCTCCAGGGCATCTATCTGGCCCAGGGCCATGGCTGCATGGGGATCGTCGAGGGCCTGCGCCACTTCGGCTTTGGCCACCTATTTGATTAGGTTTTGGCTGGCCTGGCCTGGCTCAGGCGGGCCTTGGTGAGGGCGGTGGCGATCCCCTGGGTGGGATCTTCTGGCCAGGGGTGCTTGGGATAACGGCCCCTGAGGTCCCGGCGCACATCCTGGTAGCTGCCCGCCCAGAACCCTGCCAAGTCTTGGGTGATTGCGGCCGGCCGGCCCGCGGGAGTGAGCAGATGCACCGTCACCGGGAGCTGGCCGGCTAGCACCGTGGGGGTGCGGGTGGCGCCAAACATCTCTTGCAGCTTCACCGCCAGGACCGGCTCGCCGTTGGCGTAATCCAACGGCACATCGCGACCCGATGGCACCCCCAGGGCGGATGGGAGCAAATTGTCCAGCTCAGCCCGAAGCCGCCAAGGTGCTTCCCCCCAGAGGGCTTCAAAGAGGTCGAGACCCTTGAGCTCGTCCAGGCTGCGCAGTCCCTCGAGATGGGGGCCAAGCCACTGGTCGAGGTGGGTAAGCAAATGGTCGAGGTGGCCATTGGGCCAGGGTTCCCCCAAGCGCTGGTGGGCTAGGGCCAGGCGCTGTTGCAACTGGCGGCTTCGGTCACTCCAGGGGAGGGCGCCCAGACCCAGCTCCCCCAGCCCCTCGAGGAGGGCCTGGCGCACCAGCTCGCCGCTGGGCCCATGCCACGGCCGCCTGTCCAGCGCGAGGGCGCCCAGCTGCAGGGTTTGCTCACAGCGCACCCGCTGGCTTGCCCCATCCCATTGGGCCGCGCACTGCCATTGGCCGGCGCCTGCTTGGGCGAGGGCCACGAGCTCATCCCGGGCGATCGGCAGGGCCAGGCCGATCCGGGCATCGCTCCCCTGGCCGTCGGCCGTGGCAATCGCCAGGGCTTCGCAACCCACCAGGGGATCGCTGGGGTGCAGTAAGGCGCCCCGTCCACCGCGCATCAAAAAACGATGGCTGCTGCCAGCTCGGGCGAGGGCCACCCGCTCCGGGTAGGCCAGGCTGACCAGCTTCGCGGCCATAGCTGCTTCTGTTGTGGCGGCGTCTGGGGTTGAAGCTTTTGGGGCAGCCGCTTCTGGTCGGGGTTTGGCCTCGCCCGGGCCTGGATGCAGGGCGATCACCTGCCGCCGCCATTGCTCCTGCAGTTGGCGCAGGGGTGATCGGCCGGACTGGCGGCGCAACCAGTCGAGGCGAGGCATGAGATCGGATCCGGCCTCATCGCGTTTGAGCGGATCCCGCTCACTCAGCAAGGCGGCCAACTCGCAGGCCAGATCAAGGCTCTGCATGGCTTGGCCCTTCAGCAGCATGTGGGCAAGCCTGGGGTGCAACCCGAGCTGGGCCAGGTGTTGGCCGTGGGGCAGCAGGGTGCCTTTGGCATCGATGGCTCCCAGTTGCAGCAACAGATCCCTGGCTTCTAAAAGGGGCGCAGCGGGTGGGGGATCCAGCCAGTCCAGGTCGTCGCCCATGGGGTCGCCCCAGGCGGCCAGTTGCAGGGCCAGCGGCAGGGGATCGATCTCCAGCAGCTCGGGGGGATCAAAGCTGGGCCGGCGTTGCTGCTCCGCCGGACTCCAGAGCCGCAGGCAGCGGCCAGGCCCCAAGCGGCCCGCCCGGCCCGCCCGTTGTTCGGCGCTGGCCAGGCTGGCGGCCACGGTGACCAGCCCATCCATGCCGCTCTGGGGATCAAAGCGGGAGCGGCGGCTCAGGCCGCTGTCGATCACCAGCCGCACCCCGGCCAGCGTCAGGGAGCTTTCGGCGATCGAGGTGGCCAGCACCACCTTGCCCCCGGGGGTTTGGGCGGGGGCAAGGACTTGGCTCTGGGCGGCCAGGGGCAGGTTGCCGTGGAGGGCCACACAGTCGATCGCCGCCCCCCAGTCGGTGGCGCCAATGGCCCGCAGGCACGCCTGGATTTCCCGCTGGCCCGGCAAAAACACCAGCACGGTCTCGTGGTCGACCCGCTGGTCGATCCAGTGCTGCTCCAGGGCCCGCAGCACCAGCTGGTCCAGCCGTTCCCCCTCCCTCGGGCGCAGGTGGTCCACGGCCACCGGGTAGCTGCGGCCTTCGCTGTGGAGCACCTGGGCGTCCGGCAGCTGGGCCGCCAAGGGGGCCAAATCCAGGGTGGCCGACATCACCACCAGCCGTAGCTCGGGACTGACCAGCTCCCGGGCCTGCCGAACCAGGGCCAGGGCTAAATCGGAATCGGCGCCCCGCTCATGGAATTCATCGAACACCACGCAGGCCACGCCCTCCAGGGCGGGATCCGCCTGCAGCCTGCGCAGGAACAGGCCGCTGGTGAGAACTTCGATGCGGGTGGCGGCAGAGGTGCGCGACTCCAAACGCACGGAGTAGCCCACCCTCTGGCCCAGGGGTTCACCCAACTCCGCTGCGAGCCGCTGGGCGGCTGCTTTGGCCGCCAGGCGGCGTGGTTCGAGCATCCAGATGCGGCCGTCGGCCAGGCCCCAGGCATCCAGTTGCTCGCGGAGGGCCAGGGGCACCCGGGTGGTTTTCCCTGCCCCGGGGGGTGCCTGTAACAGCACGGTGGCCCCGGGTTTGAGGGCCGCTTGGATCTGCCCCAGCAGCCCGTCAATCGGCAGGGCTTGCAGGGGGAGTTTGGCTTGCAAGGCGCGCTTCAGCGCACGTGGCGCACCCCGTCCACCGGGTGATAGGCCTCGCCGGTGAGCTCCTCGTAAACGATGGCGGGCAGGCCGGTTTCAAACATGGTTTGCAGGGCTTCCTTGAGGTATGGATTCCATCCGCCCGTACTCACCTTGCCGTGACGCACGGTCCAATCCCAGGTGCCCTGGAGGTCGCGGGGGATGCGGCCTTCCCGGTCGCGACGGGCGACCAGATCTTGGGATTCCACCAGGCCCACCAGGATGGGATCTTTGCCGTAGGCCGGGGTGATGCTGAGCTCCAGCCGGATGGGATCTTCCTTGACCAGCTTGAGGCGAAAACGCGGGGGCAGCTTGAGGTTGGTGAGCACAGCTCCCACAATTTTGGTCCGTTGATCCACCGTCAATCCTCGCGTTGAAAGCACGTGCTCACCAGAGAGCCTATCGAGCGCCCCTGACGGGGTTTAGTCGGAGCTGTCGCCTGGGCGGGCGGATTGCTCGTTGTCACCGCTAAAGCGCACGGTGAGCAGATCTTCCTGGGTGATTTGACCTTCCGCATCCAACAATTCCGGGTGAATCGTGACGCGGCCCGTGCGGTCACCGGGCGACGGGCTTGGACGGCTTGCAGATGGTTGGTTGCTGCCTGCGCTGCTGGGATCCCCGGGCCTGGGCACGGCCTTAAAACCCTGGGCCATCACCTTGAAGGCCTGCCAGAGCAAAACCAAAAAACAGGCGCCGTAGAGAACGGGAAGGATTTGGGAAAGAAAGGCGTTCATGGCCCTAGGCCGGCTGCCGATGGAAGAGGCGTCACCGCCCCTCCATCATTGCTTGGCATTGCTCGATTGACTGCCGTTGTTGGCGAGCATCCACGCCCACAGCGTGGTGCAGGCGGCGCCGAAGGTCAGAAAAGCCAATAACAACCTGCCCGTGTCCATGGCTCGATAGGAAACTTTACGAATCTTAAGGCTTTCCGGCTGGGG
>CANHGA010000145.1 GCA_947460085.1 Synechococcaceae cyanobacterium | reverse complement strand
GCGGGAACTCCTACGGATCCTTCGGTCAGTGGGGATTTTCCCGCCACGGCCCCTGCCGCCAACCCGGTCTTTTACCGCACCTACAGCCGTAAAACCCCCAGCGGCCGTGAGAGTTGGAACCAGGTGGCCGAGCGCAACTTGGGCGGCCTCCAACAGTTGGGCAACCTCAATGACGAGGAGATCAGCCTCTTGCGCCGGATGCAGCAACAGCAAAAAGCCCTGCCCTCGGGGCGCTGGCTCTGGATTGGGGGCACCGAGTGGATTGAGCGGAACGAAAACTTCTCCGGCGCCTACAACTGCACCTCCACAAACCTGGTGGATTGGGAAGCCTTTGGTCTGATGATGGACCTGGCCATGATGGGCTGCGGCACCGGGGCAATCATTGAGCCCCACCTGATCAGCCGGTTGCCCGCGATCCGCAACAGGCTGGTGATCGATGGCGTCACCGACATCGGCGCCACCCCCGCCGGCCAACGCCAAGAGGACACCACCAGTTCGATCGACGGCCAACAGGTGCGGATCAAGGTGGGCGATACCCGCCGAGGCTGGGTGGACAGCTACCAACTGCTGCTCGAACTCTGCAGCGACGACCGGTTTGAGGCCGGCGCAGAGATCCACATCACCGTCGACCTCTCCGACGTGCGCCCGGTCGGCGAAACCCTCAAGGGCTTTGGCGGCATGGCCAACCCCGTGAAGCTCAAGGATCTCTATGGCCGGGTAGCCCACCTGCTCAACAAGGCCTTGGGCCGCCAGCTCACCTCCGTGGAGTGCTGCCTGTTGATCGATGAAGCCGCCGTCACGATCGTCGCCGGCAACATCCGCCGCAGCGCTGGCATGCGCCAGTTCTGCGCCGACGACAACTCCGCTGCCGGTGCCAAGGAAAAACTGTGGCAGCAAGACGCCGATGGCAATTGGCGGATCGATCCGGAGCGCGATTCCCTGCGCATGGCGAACCACACCCGGGTCTTCCACGTCCGCCCCACCAAAGACGTGGTGCTGGAGGCCGTCACCAAGCAGTTCCAAAGCGGAGAGGGCGCCATCCAGTTCGCCCCCGAGGCCATTGCCCGCTCCAATGCCGACCTCCTGGGCACCCCAGAGCTGCGCCAGGAATTCATTGGCATCTACTGCGACCAAGGCCGGGAGCAGGCCGGCCAATGGCTCACCACCCACCATCCGGAGATCGACGCCGCCGAACTCGAGCACCGGCTGGGGCGCTATGGCCTCAACCCCTGCGGCGAAATCCTCGGGGCCGACTTCCACTGCAACCTGGCCGAGATCCATCTCAACCAGATCGATCCCGCCGATCACCAGGCCCAAGCCGATGCCTTCAAGGCGGCAGGCCTGGCCGTGGCATGCCTGCTCAACCACCGCTTCGACGTGGAGCGCTACCGCCAAAGCCGCGCCTGGGATCCAATCGTGGGCGTGAGCTTCACGGGCCTGTTTGACTTTTTCGTCCATGCCTTCGGCACCCCGTGGCTGAACTGGTGGGAAGCCGGCCGCCCCGATACGGAAGCCGGCTTGGCCTTCAAGGAGCAGGAAGCCGCCTACCTGAGCCGCTGGAAAGAGATCGTCAACGAAGCCGTGTGGTCCTACTGCGACCGCCAGGGCCTGCGGCGCCCCAATCGCTGCACCACCGTGCAGCCTGCCGGCACCAAGAGCCTGCTGACCGGCGCATCCCCCGGTTGGCACCCCCCCAAGGCCCAGCGCTTCATCCGGCGCATCACCTTCCGCAAGAACGATCCGGTGGCCTTGGCCTGCCTGGACTACGGCTATTCGATCGTGCCCTCCCAATCCGACAAGGACGACCAGGGCCGCCTGCTGGATGACCCATTCGATGCCCGTTGCACCGAGTGGCTGGTGGAAATCCCCACCGAAGTGAGCTGGGCCAACATCCCGGGCGCCGACACCGTGGAGATCAACAACTTCTCCGCCATGGCCCAGTTCGACTTTTACATGCAGGTGCAGAAGCACTACACAGCCCACAACACCTCCGCCACGGTGGAGTTCCGCGAAAACGAGATCGAGCCCCTCGCCGAAGCCATCCACAAGGCCATTGAGGAAGGCGAGGGTTACATCTCCGCGGCCCTGCTGGCCCGCTTCGACGCCAACGCCACCTTCCCCCGCCTGCCCTTCGAACCCATCGATAGGGCCACCTACCTCCGCCTCAACACCGAGGTGGCCAAGCGCCGGAGCTGCCCAGACTTCTTTGAAGCCCTCCAGCGTTACGACCGGGGCGAATTGGTGGAAGCGGGCCCTGCGGGTTGCGATTCAGACAAGTGCCTGCTGCCCCTCGCCAAGCCGAACACCTAGGCCAGGCTGACCAAAGGGAGCACCAAGCATGGCCATGGAACGGGGCAACGTTCGACCACAACGACTAGCCCGATCCAGGGTGACAGGCTTGCTTCTCCTTGATGCCCTCGTAGGAGGCTGCCCAAAGGCAAAGCAGCGCCCCAGCGAGCAGCTTGTGCGGTGCTTGCGGGATCAAGGCCAGCTCGTTGCCCAGGTGGCTGGGTTGAAAACCCAGCTCCGAGCCCTGGCAGCCATCAAACAAGACAGGTTTATCCCTCCGGCCAAACCCACCCCCATAGACCCAGAACTGGCCGAGCGCTACAGCCAGGAGGATCGGGAGCTCGATGAGGAGCGCTACCAGAGCTCCCTGCTCGTCTGGGAGCAAATGAATGCAGAGCGCTACAGGCTATGGCTGGTCGACCACACCCGCAGGGAACGGGCCCTGGAGCTTGACGTGGAACGGCAGGCCAAGGTCCTCAAACAGCTCAATCCCGCTGTGATTCATCGCACCCCCAACAGGCCTGGATCCTTCGAGCTGAACCGCCAGGCTGTAGAGAAGTACAGCAACTGCGATCCCCAGGCTTTTTGAGGAAAGGCATCTCTAGGCATCGCAGTGGGCTTGGCATGGGCCCAGTTCTGGCCGCAGGCCTGGGCTGCCTGGTGGGGCTTGCCGCCCAATCCCAAGAGCTGCCAGTGCCCACAGGCTGCCTGGGTGACTACGGCACCACGGGCTGCGCGGCGTTGATTTACAGCCAAATGGTTTGCGATCCCGCCTATGCGGCCGTGCCCCAGCCCCTGCTGAGCCTGCAGCTGGACGAGGCCTTCAAAACAGCAGGGCTGCAAACGGCCGAACTGCAGGTGGATGGGGTGGTGAGCACGGCCCTGGCACGGTTCATCCCGAAGCTCTGCCCCAAAATGCTCCAGCCCCTGCAAGGGCTCAGGAACTAAGATGCATTCGCTTCCGCTGCAGCGGAAGCAACCTCTGGAGAGGTGGTCGAGTGGTTGATGGCTCTGGTCTTGAAAACCAGCGAAGTGAAAGCTTCCGTGGGTTCGAATCCCACCCTCTCCGTTTTTAGCTCCCAAAGGGTCTTTGGGCCCGTTGCCACCGCTAGCGCAACTCCAAAATCGCCAACCTGGCATCAATGCTGAGGCTGTGGGAGAGGATTTTTTCACCCCGATCCCAGGCGCATCGCCTTGAGAGAAGTTCCAAATCATCAAACCAGCTCGACTTGGTCATCTGCCCACCATGGAGGCGGATGTGATAAACAAAGTCGTCAATGACAACACCTGGAGCCATACACGTCACGGCCATCATCATGCCTATATCTTCACCCTGGGATAGCCCCATCCAGCCCCCGGCCCGTTTCAAAAGGTTGGTTTCGACCAGCAACGTTGTGGGTCCCAGGGGGATGCTGGCCTCCGGCTCCGGCCAGGCACGCCAAACGTCCCCAGGCAAGCAGGGTCCTGCGGCCAAGATCTGGGGATCCGATTTGAAGTCGTCGGTGCAATAGCCGGCCGACCAAAGGGTATTCGGCTGATCGTGGATGGCTCCAAGTCTTTTGTCGAGCGACTGGGGGTAGAGCCAGTCGTCATCGTCGGCGCTGGTAATCCAATCACCGCGGGCCACAACCAGGCCCAGATTACGGGCTGCGGATTGACCAATCTGGCGTTTGGTAGCGAGGACGGTTGCTCGACCAGCCAACTCCTTAGGAATGTTGTCTGCGCTGTTGCCGTCGACAACAATCACATGTTCAACATTGCAGCGATTCTCTGTGAGGCTCTGATTCAGTTCCACCAACATCCCCAACCTGTCAGGCAACAGCCTGGTGGGGGTAATCACACTGACAGTTTCTGGAATGTGCTGACGCTTTTCCTGGCTCCCCAGCTTAGCCGACCCAAGAGACGCCATAGCAAACGTCCCCGATGCCAGTCGCTGCAAAGCCCATGGTCGTTTTGTAACAGGCCACTGACAGGGCCTAGCCAGCTCCATAGCTTGCATGGGTTCTTATCACCCACGCCATGGCGACAACTATTCCATTAGCCAAGAAATGCCTAGCGGAGCTACTTGGAACCTTCTGGCTCGTGCTCGGCGGATGCGGAAGCGCCATTCTGGCCGCCAACTTTCCCTATGACAATGCAGCAGTCAATCCGCTGGGGCTTGGCTTTTTAGGGGTCGCCCTTGCCTTTGGCCTAACCCTGCTCACGATGGTCTATGCCATTGGCCCGATCTCGGGCTGCCACATCAACCCGGCCGTCAGCTTTGGCCTGTGGGCTGGGGGCCGCTTCAAGGGCTCGCACCTCCTGCCCTACATCATTTCCCAAGTTGTTGGCGGCGTTCTTGCCGGCGGCGTCATCAAGCTGGTAGCTAGCGGTAGGCCAGGCTTTGTGCTGGCGGGTACCAACCCCTTGGCCACCAATGGCTTCGGGCTCCACTCACCCGGAGGCTACGGATTCGTTGCAGCCCTGGTCATTGAAGTGGTGCTGAGCTGCTTCTTTCTGCTGATCATCATGGGCGCCACCCACCACCTAGCTCCAACTGGATTTGCAGGGGTGGCCATCGGCCTGACTCTTACCCTGATTCACCTGATCAGCATTCCTGTGACCAACACCTCGGTGAACCCAGCCCGGAGCACCGGCGTGGCCCTGTGGGTGGGGGGAGCGGCGACGGAACAGCTGTGGCTGTTCTGGCTGGCACCCATCGTGGGTGCACTCATTGGCGGCTGGATCTACCGCAACCTGCTGACAACAGAGATCAGCGGCACATAGGTTGATGCCATGAGGCTCCTTCCTGGCAAGCAACGTCCCAAGTGGTTGCGAATCGCTGCCCAGGTTGGGGCGGCGGTCCTGGTGGTATCAGCGTTGATCAGCGCCCTGCCGGTGCTGTTGATGGTCACCCTGGTGACAGCCTTAGCGCTAATCCCTACCCTGCGCCAATTCCGGAAGGAGATGGACAAATCCGGGCTAAACGCTGATGGTCCCGCCCGGGAACAGATGGTGGACATCACGCCCATCCACAGTCGCGTGATTCGCAACGTCTGGACAGTATGGCGACGCCAGCGCTAGGGCCAGAGCCAAAACCCCCAGCCAAAATCCCCTAGGGAAGGGCGACAAGCAGGGCGCCAGCTGCCATCAGCATGACCCCAATCCAGCCCCGGGGGCCCAGCTGTTCCCCCAACACCCAGACCCCAAACACGGCAATCAACACCACGCTGAGCTTGTCGATCGCAGCCACCCGCGCGACCGGACCCAGCTGGAGGGCCTTGAAGTAACACAGCCAGGAGCCACCGGTCGCCAAGCCAGAGAGGGCGAGGGCTGCCAGGCTTGAACGGGGAAGAAGCACGAGCTGCTGCCAG
>CANHGA010000144.1 GCA_947460085.1 Synechococcaceae cyanobacterium | reverse complement strand
TGGCGTGGCCATTGTGGCCGGCCCGACCCGTGCGGCCGATCCGGTGCACATAGTCTTCGGCCTGGTTGGGGAGATCCAGGTTGACCACGTGGGGCAACTGGTGGATGTCGATACCGCGGGCCGCCAAATCGGTGGCCACGAGTACCCGCAGGGCCCCACTTTTAAAATCAGAGAGGGCTCGGGTACGGGCGCCCTGGCTCTTATTGCCGTGGATGGCAGAAGCCGCCATCCCTTCCTTGGTGAGGCGTTCGGCCATGCGATTGGCCCCGTGCTTGGTGCGGGAAAACACCAGCACCTGCTGCCAGTCGTTGACCCGAATCAGGTGGCTCAACAGATCGGGCTTGCGGTCCATGTCGCAGGGGTGGAGCAGGTGCTCCACCGTGGGGGCCGCGCGGTTTTCAGGGGTGGCCTGGAGCTGCACCGGTTGGTGCAACAAGCCAGTGGCGAGGCGGCGGATATCCCCTGAGAAGGTGGCTGAAAACAGCAGGTTTTGGCGCTTGGGGGGCATCAACGCCAGGATTTTCTGGATGTCGCGGATGAAGCCCATGTCGAGCATGCGATCGGCCTCATCGAGCACCAAGATCTCCACCCGATCCAGGCGCAGGGCCTTTTGTTGATGGAGGTCCATCAACCGACCTGGGGTGGCCACCAGGATGTCGGTTCCCCGCTGTAGGCGGCTGATTTGGGGGTTGATCTTCACCCCACCAAAAACCACGTCACTGCGCAGGTCGAGGTAGTGGCCGTAGGCCTTGACGTTCTCTGCCACCTGGGCGGCCAATTCCCTGGTGGGGGTCAGCACCAGCGCCCGCACAATGCCGGCCCGGGCATGGGGCCCATGGCGCAGCCGCTCGAGCATCGGCAGGGTGAAGCCGGCGGTTTTGCCGGTGCCCGTTTGGGCAGCGGCCATCACATCGTGGCCGGCCAGAACAGCAGGAATGCACTGGCCCTGGATTGGGGAGGGCTTGGTGTAGCCCTTCTCGGCTACGGCCTTAAGAATCGGCTCCCCCAACCCAAGGGAGGCGAAATCAGGAGCGGCTTGCGAAATCGCGCTAACAATCGGAGCTCTCCACCCTAGGGGCCGTAGAGATCCCAGGCCTTGGCACAGGTGGCTAGCAGATCGGCATCGCCCAGGGCCAGGACCTCGGGCAGGCATCCCCCCAACCAGGAGCGCAACAACCAGGGATCAATGGACTCACCAGGACTTGGGCGACAATCCGCGAAAAATTCCGCCTGGGCAGCAAGTACCCGAAACTTGAGGAACTCCAGCAACTTGGCCCTCAGCCGAACGCCATCAAGACAGCCCACCTTGGTTGGATCAACCCCTAGGGCAAAACGGTCCCCAACGGCCACTGGGCCCAACGGAGGTGCCAAAACCTCAAGCACCATCGGCGGCTGGAAATGGCGCACCTTGGTTGAGGGATCTGGCAGGTAAATCCACGCTGGAACAAGCTCGGTAGACGAATGGTCTGGAGCCAAGCAATCGGGGCCGCTCCCCAGGCGACGCACCTCAATCCGCCAAAAGCTGAAGGTCTCCGGTGGATGCAGGGGCGTCCAGGCCAGGTGCTCGAAGCAGTGGTCGGGGTGTTGGAGACGCCATTCCAGCGGTGCCACCGAGAGGTTGAGGGTGCCTTTGAAGCAAGCACTGAGATCAAGCCCAAGGGCCGCGAAGTAAGGGTGCTGCAGCTCAATCGTGCCGGCGGGATAGGGGTTTGCCGCACCCTGGCCCGAGGCCACCCCGTGACCTTTAACCAACCGGCATTCAAGCCATTTCATCGGGTTTGAAGTGGGCACAGCGCTCGCAGGGACCATCGGGCAGGACGGCACATCGCAGCAGGGGGCTGCGGGCATTGAAGTGGCAACTGGGATCACCAATCACCCATTGGTTGCTCCACCAGCGGGCGTCCTTGGGTTGGGCCTGGGCCTTCACCTGCAAAGCAACGGACGCCAGCGTATAGAGACCATCAATCAATTTGTAGCGGTGGCTCCGCTGCAACACCAGGTAACTCTGGCTCTCAACGATGAACCAGCGTCCGGGCTGGGGCACGTCGGCCAGGGCCTCCACATCGAAGGTTGTCAGCAGCGAGTCGTTGCCGCTCTGGCGCAACTCAATTCGCATCAGCCTCGAGCGCTGTCGGGCAGCTCAGCGGACTCCAGGGGATTGCGCTTCGAGAAGCCCCAAGCAAACAGAACGGCAACCAGCAGCAACAACGACCATTCCGGAAGATCGAACTCAGGAACGAGCAGCCGCAACAGCAGCCTGAAACCCACAAAGCCAACCGCCAAGTATCCGGCGGTTTCCAGGTGTTGGTACTGCTCAAGCCAGCGGATAAACAATTCCGCTGTTAATCGCAGGGCGACCACCCCGACCACCCCTCCGGCCATCACCAGTAACAACCGATCGGTCACCGCCACAGCTGCAGCCACACTGTCGAGGGAGAAGGCCAGATCGGTGAGGGCCAAGGTGATCACCACCGACGACAGCCCCTTGGCGGCACCAACCAGGACCCCTGGGCCTGGATTCCCCATCTCAACTTCCCCAGGCTCCTGTTCGTCTGGCGAGGTGAGCTCGGCTGGAGCGTCTAGCGCTGCTGGCGAGGGGGCCGACACCTTGATGAGGTGACTGGCACAGAGCCAAAACAAATAGCCGGCAGCCAAAAGCTGCAGGGGCCAGAAGTTCAAGACCCACTGGGCCGCCACGATCAAAGCGAGGCGAAAGACCAGGGCGAGGGCGAGGCCCAAATTGAGGGCCTGGCGCTGACTGGCCGGATCGTCAAGGCCCCGGGCGATGGCGGCCAGCGCAATGGCATTGTCGGCCGAAAGGACAATCTCAAGCGCTACCAGCAAGGGCAGCAGCACCAGCACCTCGGCCCATTGATCAGCTTGCTGAAGCAGGGGTGTTAGCGATTGGATCGACTCCGCTTCCAAAATGCTGCAGCGGGTCCAAGGAGGGTCCACTCTAGGAAGTCCATTGGCTCAGGGAGCCCACCCGCGATGCAGCTCGAGGCCCAGTTGGTCCATGCCGAAACCGGTAGGCGGGTGGGTCAGGTGCGCGCCTTGGCCAACGACCAATGCCTGGGCAGCGCCCTGGGGGAAGCCCCAACAGCCGAAGAAGCGGAAGATCGAGCAACCACCAGGCTCTTGGCAAGGCTTGCAACCCAGCCGCAGACCAGGTCCCAACCCCCTAGCGATCCCAAACCCAAGCTCCAAATCCAGGCAACCTCCCCGAAACCCGAACAAGCCCCCCTGCCTGAACCAGCAACTCCACCCACTGCAGCGCTCAACGACGCCGAACCCAAACTGCCCCCGTTTCAAAAGCTGGAACCTCCGTCAGCGGAGCAGGGCGGGGAGCCCGAGGACTGGAGTAGCGAACTGGCAGGCCTGGACTTGCAACTGCAACGGCTGGGTTGGACCCGTGATGACGAAGCGATCTATCTAGAGAGAGCTTTTAGCCATCCCAGCCGAAACCGCCTCACCAGCTACGTCGACCTTGTCGCCTATCTCAAAGCCGTTGAGGCCCTCAGTCCCGGGGCCAATCCTGGTAATGCTCCGATACCCCTGCGTCGCAAAGACCTGCTTAGCCAATGCGACCAATTACTAGGACAATTGCAATGGGATGCCTCCAGGGGAAGGAGCTTCCTGGAGCAACATTTCAGCCTTTCCAGTCGTCAGCAACTGAACGACACCCAATTACTCCACTTCAACATGCTTCTCGAAGGAGAACTAATGGGCGTCTGAACCAGAAGCGATCAGGTGGTCGCACCAACAGCCCGGGCGATCAACACGGTCAGCATTAAGACGGAAAGCAGGGTTTGCAGGGCCATCACCAACTTGCACCCCCGTGACATCACAGCCTCACTGGTGGGCCCGTAGGTGGAGTTGACGTTGAGCGAAACAAACAAATAATCAATCAAATGGGGTTCGGGAGGGTCTTGGCCCTCCCTGGAAGGCCAAACGAAAGCTCCGCCGGGGGTGGTCACATCAAACAACAAGTAGACCACCATAAAAACCACCACAGACATGACATAGACAGCTGCCACATCCCATAGCTCTGTCAGACCGATGCCTGTCTTGACGTGGGCTGTGAGCACCATCGACAGCACGTTGGCAATCAACTGGGCGACCGCAAAGGCCGAGTAGATGCTGGCCATCGGAATCACAAGCCTGGGCAATGGCCGCAGCACGGCAAACGCCATCACCGAGGTGACCAGGAAGAATAGATAGCCACTGAACTGCTCAAAGCGGCTGTCAAAAGACTGCATATGGTCGCCGATGATGTCACTCCTCAGCAGCACATTGGCGAGCGAGCTATCAATCAACCAAATGGCAACCAAGGTACCCAGGCACAACCAGCGACTGCGACCCTCGACGAGCTTCAAGCGCAGCGCGGATGCTGGGCTAAAAACCTCAACCTGATCACGATGCATCACGTACTAGCCCCCGATGTATCAATCTTATCCCAAGAACTGAAAAGGCCGAGACGGCTGCTGTAACACCCAAATCACCACCCACACCAACCAACGAAGGTTCAAAGCACAGGGTTAATAATCCAAAACAAAGGCCCATGACACCCAGTGTCCAAGCAGGTAACTCCCGGGTGTTCAAATTCGTCATCCCCACAAAACTGGCACCCATCCACGCCGCCTCAACGCGGCCAGAGAAATCGTAAAAGGGATGGATCAAAAAGAGCAGAATCAGCGCCACCGACGCCGAAGGCAATGCCGAACCAAGAACCACTCCCCACTGGCGCCTGTAGGCAAGCCAGTGGGTGAGAAATGGCGATAGGACGGATGCGACAAGAATCATTGGCGTCTCCAAGGAAGGAAGGGCATTAGGCCTCACTCCAGGGGCAGCACGCCCAAAAACAATCGCCAATCCAATAGCAACAAAAACCGCAAAGAAGGCCATGGTTCCCATTTTTCCTCCGATCCCAATCCAGCTGTGACGAAACAATGACCAAAAGCCGCCTGCTAAGGCGCCAGCCAGAACAACGAATGCAGGATCAATCAAGACAGCCTCAGATGTCATACCTACAAAAGCCCCGCAATAAAACGCTGGAGACATATCCTTAAAGATGCCATGGGGAAACAGAAGCTCTAGGCATCCACCTAAAACCCCGATCAAACCAGCTGCGAGAATGACACTTTGAACGCCCAAATGGAGCAGCATTAGAACAAAAACAGTGGACAATGTGCTCCCAAAAACATCCCTCCAGCCGATGGGAGAAAGGGCGCCATGTTCAACCGCCTGCCACAGCCCCAAAAAGGAGATCAGGCCTACCAGCGTGAGCAAACACACGATGTGCCAGGGCGCACCAAATAAAAAGGCATCGATATAAAAGATTGCCAGGGCGACGCCAAGTAAGCACCGAACCCCATGATGGGGCAAGGATTGGCGACCAAACAAATCAGACATCAGGAACAGTAGGCCTTCACCAAGGAAGGACCCATGTCAAGATCTGATTGATTAGCAAAGGCTTCCCTTTCAAAGCTTTTGGCCCGTAGCGAAGTATTCCGATAGGGGGGCTTCTGAAAAACGAACTCCAGTTCGGGGGGGAGGGATTTTGTCAAACCAATGACTTCTGGATTGGCGTTTAGGGATCCTTTTTTGCAACTTTGGGACACATGGATAGCTTCATGATTCAACACCCAGGCAAATTCCTTACTG
>CANHGA010000143.1 GCA_947460085.1 Synechococcaceae cyanobacterium | reverse complement strand
GGGGGCACCGCAATACCCAGGGCCTCAAGGGCTTTGGCGAGCTCTTCTGCCTTGATCTTGGTCTGGGCGGAATCAGAAGCCGCTGAATCAGCCGCCCCAGGATCGGTGGACTCCTTGATTTCGGTTTGGACAAGGGCAGCGGTGGCCTGGCGCTTGAGCTTGAGCAGCCCCTGCATTTCGATGTCCGTTCCAGGCTTTTGGGCCCGGAATTCCAGCAGGGCCGTCGTGCCTAAAACCTTGGCAGCACGGCTGGGATCCTGCTCGCCTGGCAACTGCAGCACCAATTGGTCATTGCCAACGGTTTGCAGGGTGGCTTCCGAGACCCCCAGACCATTGATGCGCCGATCCAGCACCTCCTTGACGGCTTCAAGCTGTTCCTTTTCTACTTTTTTGATGGCCCCACTGGGCATCACCTGGAGGGTGAGCTGGCTGCCACCTTGAAGATCCAACCCCAAAGGCGGCGGAACATTCAGAACCAGCGCAGCGGAAGCAATGGCAAGGGCGAGGATGAGGGCTAACCACCCCTGTTGACGGGCCATGTCAGATCTGACCCGCTTTGAGCTGGTGGGCTGCCGTGACGATCTGGTGGGGCTGAATGATCGTCAAGTTTTCCAGGGAACCGTTGTAAGGGGTGGGGATGTCCTGGGAGGAGAGGCGGATGGGGCGAGCATCGAGGTCGTCGAAGCAGTGCTCCGTAATCAGGGCAATCAGCTCAGCCCCGATTCCTCCGGTCTTCATGCATTCCTCCACCACAATCACCTTGTGGGTTTTACGAATCGATTTGGCGATCGTGGCCATATCAAAGGGCTTGAGGCTGATCAAATCGATCAACTCCACATCCACGCCATCACTTTCGAGCTGCTCGACAGCCTTCAGACAATGGTGACGCATGCGTGAGTAGGTGAGGATGGTCACATCCTTGCCTTCGCGCACCACTTCAGCTTGGTCGAGGGCACAGATGTAATCTCCCTCAGGAATATCTTCCGAAAGGTTGTATAGCAAGACGTGCTCAAAAAAGAGCACCGGGTTGTTATCCCGAATGGCGGCCTTCATCAGGCCTTTGGCATTGGTGGGGGTACTGACCGCCACGATTTTGATGCCTGGCACGGCGTGGAAATAGGCCTCAAGCCTCTGGCTGTGTTCTGCGCCCAGCTGGCGGCCAACCCCACCGGGACCGCGCACAACGGTGGGAATCGTGTAATTGCCGCCACTGGTGTAGCGCAACATTCCCATGTTGTTGGAGATCTGGTTGAAGGCGAGCAGGAGAAAGCCCATGTTCATGCCCTCCACGATCGGCCTCAGGCCCGTCATCGCCGCACCCACAGCCATGCCCGTGAAGGCGTTCTCAGCGATGGGGGTGTCAAGTACCCGCAGCTCGCCGTATTTCTCGTAGAGGTCCTTGGTCACCTTGTAGGAACCGCCGTACTGGCCGACGTCCTCCCCCATCACGCAAACGTGGGGATCTCGAGCCATCTCTTCGTCGATGGCTTCGCGAAGGGCGTTAAACAGCAGCGTCTCTGCCACGTGTTGGCGTGCACCGTATGGGCGCCAACCTATCTCAGCCTCCGGCAGCGAAGGTCGAGAGCAGCAGTACCGAGAGCAGCATCCCTGGCAAAAGCAGGGTCACCAGCAAGCCCAAGTCGTGGGGAGTCATGGGCTGAAATTAGGCCGTTTCCTTGGCGGCGTTGGGCAAAAGACTGCGGATAAACACCAAAAACAGCCCCAAGCCAATGAAGCCAAAACTGAACGTGGCCAAAAAAGACATGCCCACAACCAGGGTCTTCATGGCCGTGGCGATGCTTTGGGCAATGGCCGAGCTGTAATTGGGTGGATGCAGGGCGTAGTGGGTCACCACTTTTTGGCTCAGGCCCAAACAAAGCCATCCGAGCAGCACGGCCGTGAGCGAGCCGGAAAGAAAGCTCAAGGGCCCCTTGCGGGGCTTGGGGGCCTCTTCAGGGGCCACCTGATCGGGCTCTGCAGCAGGTTGGGGCGTCGACTGATCCATCAATCCAGGCTGACACCTTTAGGGACAAAGCCACAGCTCCAGGCCTCAAACCCCCCATCGATCAGTTGGGTTTCGAGCTGCTGCTGGGCTGCCCGGGCCCGGGGCAATGAATCGAAGAGAGCAAAGGAACTGGGACCCGAGCCACTCATGGCCACAGCCAGGGGGGTGGTGGGGCCATCCAGCTGGCGCAACAGGGCAAGGCCCTGCTGAACGCTATCCACCTCAGGCTCAACCACCAACTGCAGGTCGTTGCGCAAGGGCGGAACGTCAACGCCGCCGGCGAGCGCCTGGAGCAACGGGCCCGTGCGGAGGGCGTTGCGCCGTTGCTCAAAATCCTCCTCTTGATCCAGATAAAAATCGGCCCGCATCGCCTTGCAGCGCCCATAGGCCCAGGGGGTACTCACGTGGGAGGCGGGATGCTTGATCAACAGCACCGCCAAGGCTGGGCCGGCTGGCGGATCAACGGGCTCAAGCTGCTCTCCGCGGCCAAAACAAAGCTGGGTCCCCCCATCGAGGCAAAAGGGCATGTCGGAGCCGAGCTGGGCCGCCATCAGCCCCAGTTCAGGGGCTGAAAATCCCAGTCCCCAGAGGGCATTGAGCCCCACCAGGGCTGCCGCCCCATTGCTGGAACCCCCTGCCAGGCCCGCCCCAATGGGGATGCGCTTCTCCAGCTGGATGTGGGCCCCCAGCTCGGGGAAGCCGGAACGGGAGCGCAACATCTCGGCCGCCTGGACAATCAAATTGCTGCCATCGGTGGGAAGGTCGGCCCGATTGGTGCTGAGGCGAATGGCGGCGTCGGCCGTGGTCTGCAACACCAAGGTGTCGGCCAGGTCGATGGTTTGCATCACCATCGCCAGTTCATGGAAGCCGTCGGGACGCAACCCCAGCACCTCGAGGTGCAAATTAATTTTGGCGGGTGCCGATACCTTCAGATCTGCCATCACAACGCCGCTAGGGCCGGGCCGGGGTTGGTTGATTCAAGCCGGCCGCCAGGGCCACCCACTGCAAAGGGGCAACCTCCTGGGGCCGCTGTTGCAAGCTGATGCCCACCTCCAGCGCCAGGGCCTCAAGGGCATCGCTCTCCAACAGGCCCGCCAGGCTGTTGCGCAGCATCTTGCGACGGGCCGCAAAACAGCGCTTCAGCAGCTGTTCCACCCGGCGGGCCAGGGCCGGATCCAGCCGCTGCTCCACGGGGAAGGGATCAATCGCAATCACTTCCGACATCACCTTGGGCGGCGGCTGAAAGCAGCGCGGCGGCACCGGACACACCGATTGGCAGTGCCCCAGGAGCTGCATCCGCACGCTGAGGGCCGAGTAGCTGCTGGTGCCCGGCAGGCAGCGGATCCGCTGGCCCACCTCCTGTTGCACCAACAACACCAGGCGCTGGTAGGGAACGGCCACGGGCCGATCCAACCGACCCACCAAGCGCTCCAGCAATGGGCCCGTGATGTTGTAAGGGATATTGGCAACCACCTTGGTGGCCTCCGGCAACGCCACCGCCAGGGCATCACCGGCGGTGAGCTGGAACTTCGGGTTGGGGCCGAAACGTTCCTGAAGCCCGAGCACCAGGTCGCGATCGAGCTCCACGGCCGCCACCGACTCGGCCGGACTGTCGAGGAGCCGCTCGGTGAGGGCCCCCCGGCCCGGCCCCACCTCCAGGATCCGATCGCCGGCGGTCAGGTCGGCCGCCGCCACGATCCGATGCAGAACCCCCTGGTCCACCAACCAGTGTTGGCCGAAGCGCTTGCGGGCGCGGTGGGCAGCAAAGCTCATGGGCGGGCCAGGGATCTCTCCAGATTGCCTGTTAACCCAATCCAGATGTTAGCCAAATCCGGCTGTCAACCAAATCCAGTTGTTAAAAAAATCCAGCGCACCGGTTGAAGGGCAGGAGCCAGCGGTACCAGGGCAACCACGACCTGGAGTGAACAGCCCTGCCATTGGGGGTGATCGGCCAACCAGCAGCACCAAGCCTGCTCGAGCCGGTTTCGCTTACGGCGATGCACGGCACCCACGCCCCAGCCATCGGGGCCGCAGCGGCGCCGGCCCTTCACTTCGACCAGCAACAGCCGGCCAGGTTTCTCGACCAGCAGATCGATTTCGCCCCACCGGCAGCGCCAATTGCGAACCACCAGTTGCCAACCCCGTTGCTGCAGGAGCCGCAGGGCCCGCTGCTCCGCCCAGGCTCCCTGCAGGGTCGTGCTGCGGCGCTGGGCTTTGGAGCGTTGGGATTTGGGACATACGCCAGGGGAGCCCATGGCAAAACGCGCAGGCCCCACACCAGTGCCCCAGGTGTTCCATTCCTAGGCTTGCTCCAGCAAGAACCCAGCCATGCATCACCAGCCGAGGTCCCCACGGTTTGCTGTCCCCAGTTGGTGGCACCGCCCGCTGCTGGCCTTGGCGGCCGTACTGGTCCTCTGGTGGTCACCCCAGCCAGCGGCTGCGGCCATGGATGTGGCCAAGCAAGTGCTGATCGGTGCCGACTTCAGCGGCCAGGAGCTGCGGGGGGCAACCTTCAATCTCACCAATCTGCGCGACGCCACCTTCGCCGGCTCCGATCTCCAAGGGGCAAGCCTGTTTGGCGCCAAATTGCAGGACGCCGACATGAGCAACACCAACCTGCGCGAAGCCACCCTGGATTCAGCGGTATTTGAGGGCACCAACCTCACCAACGCCGTGTTGGAAGACGCCTTCGCCTTCAACACCAAATTCAGAAACGTGGCCATCGAGGGCGCCGATTTCACCAACGTGCCGTTGCGGGCTGATGCCCTCAAGACCCTCTGCGCGACGGCCACTGGCACCAACCCCGTCACGGGGCGAGCCACCCGGGCCACCCTCGGTTGCAGCTGAGGGGACACCAGCATGAGCTTTGACGCCCGCAGTCTTGAGCGCCTCCAGGAGCTGGGCCGGACCCTGCCCCAACCCCTGGCCAGCCCCTCCCCCGTAGCCAAATCCCAGCCCAAAGCCAGTGAACGGCGCCACCGGGTGGAGATCGAGGACGATCCCCAAGCCCTGTTTCGGGAGTTGATGCTCGTCAGCCCGGATGGCACCGTGCCCCCCCATTTGATGGCGCGGCTCAAGGAGGCTGAAAGCCGCCAAAAGCCCCTCCAACAGCCCCCAAGGCCTGGTGATCAGCCTGGAGGGAATCCGGCCCAGCAACAGCGGGGCCAGCAAAAGCGCGGCCAACAAAAACAAACCAGCCTGGGCAAACCCGATCCCCGCACCGCCCAGGAGCATGGGGAGCTCTACACGGCCTTCCAGCAATTGCTGCTTGAAGACGAGGGTGATTGAGACCCCGTGCTTGAGCACGACGGTCCTTGACGACGACGCTGCCTGACGTCGGGCGGAAGGACAACCCCTATCCTGACCTCCAACAATCCAGTATCCATGGCCATTCGCATCGGCATCAACGGTTTTGGTCGCATCGGCCGGCTTGCCTTCCGCCGCGCCTGCACCCTCGGTGATGTGGAGGTGGTGGGCATCAACGATCTCATCGACGTTGACTACATCAGCTACATGCTTCGCCACGATTCCACCCATGGCCGCTTCAGCGGTGACGTGCGGATCGAGAACGGCCAGCTCGTGGTGAACGGCAACCGCATCCGCATCAGCGCCGAGCGCGATCCCAACAACCTCAACTGGGGCGACATCGGTGTGGATTTCGTGCTGGAGAGCACGGGCTTTTTTCTC
>CANHGA010000142.1 GCA_947460085.1 Synechococcaceae cyanobacterium | reverse complement strand
TTCAGTTTTTTTTCCACCTGCTCTACGGCGTACATCACGGTGGAATGGTCTTTGCCGCCAAAAGCTTCTCCAATGCGCGGCAGGGAGAGGTTGGTGGTTTGACGCATCAGGAACATCCCCGCCTGGCGGGCCTGACTCACGGCGCGCTTGCGGCTGGCACTCCGCATTTCCTCGGCACCGACGCCGAAGACCTCGGCTATTTTCTCGATCAGTAGCTCGGGTTTGACCTCCAAATCGACACCGCCTGGATCCAGCATTGGGGCCACCGATTCCACGGTCATGGGCAGGCCCGTAATGGAGGCAAACGCAACGGCCCGGGTGAGGGCTCCCTCCAATTCCCGGATGTTGGAGGTGAAGCGACCCGCGATGAATTGGATCAAATCCCGGGGGAGCACCATCTGCTCCTGCTCGGCCTTTTTCTGCAGGATCGCCATGCGTGTTTCCAGGTCAGGAACCTGGATATCGGCGATCAGCCCCATCGAAAAGCGCGAGATCAAGCGCTCCTGCAGCCTGGGGATTTGGCTGGGCGGGCGATCGGATGCAATCACAATCTGACGGCCCGCCTCATGCAGGGCGTTAAAGGTGTGAAAGAACTCTTCCTGGGTGTATTCCTTGCCTTCGATGAACTGGATGTCGTCAATCAGGATTAAATCAGCGGCCCGGTAGCGATCACGGAAGGCCTGCATTCCGTCCTTGCGGATGGCCTGGATCAGGTCGTTGGTGAAGGTTTCGGTGGAAACGTAAAACACCTTGGCATCGGGATTGATCTCGAGCCGGTAGTGGCCGATGGCCTGCATCAGGTGGGTTTTGCCCAGGCCCACGCCGCCACAGAGAAACAGTGGGTTGAATTCCCGCCCCGGGGCTTCAGCAACGGCCAAGGAGGCCGCATGGGCCATGCGGCTGTTGGGGCCCACCACAAACCGGTTGAAGACATAGCGGGGATTCAGCCCGGCTTTGAGCTTCCGGGGCGCTTCTCCGGTGGCCTTGGCCGTTGGCAGGCGAGCGGCCTGGGGCCTGGCCACCCGGTCATTGGTGTTGGGGGCAGCGCTGAGTGACCCACCGCTGGTGGGGGTGCCGTTGGTGGGGTCGTTGTTGGCTGTGTTAGCTGGGTCGTCGTCCGTGGCGGCGGACACCAGCACTTCCACCGTCCGGCCAGCAATTTCGGAGGCAACCGCTTCGATGGTGCCCAGGTAATTTTTGCGCAGCCAGCCGCAGGCAAAGCTGTTGGGTGCCTGCAGCGTCAGCTGGCCGTTTTCGAAGCCCGTGCAGCGCGCCGGCCTAATCCAGGTTTCGAAGGTGGGCTTGCTGAGATTGGCTTGAAGGCCCTGTTGAACCTGGTGCCACAGCTGGGTTGCCTGCTGCACCGAAGGGGCCACGTCGCGGGTGTCGAATATACGCAGCTCCCTGGGACCGTGCCGCCTTTAATGAGTTGAAAGCAGACCTGGCCACCCCAATCCCCATGTCCCGTTTTCCCCAGGCCCTGCGGGTCAGCTTGCTGGGCCCCCTGCTGCTCCCCTTGTTGCTGTTTGCTGGCTGTGGCACTGGCCTGCCCGGGTTTCCTGGGCGTGCCCAGCGGGACGGCCGCATCAGTGATGCCCCCCTCACGCCGGTGCTTCCGGGCGGGAGCAACGTGATCGCCGATGCCGTGGCCAAGGTTGGCCCCGCGGTGGTGCGGATCGACACCCTGAAGCGGATGGTGAATCCCTTGGGGGGCCTGTTTGGCAGCGGAGCCACGATTCAGCAGCAGCAGGGCCAAGGATCCGGCTTCATCACCCGCTCCGACGGGATTGTGCTCACCAACGCCCATGTGGTGGAGGGTGCCTCGGAGGTCAGTGTCACCCTGCCCGATGGTCGCAGTTTTAGCGGCAAGGTTTTGGGGAGCGATCCGGTGACCGATGTGGCGGTGGTGCGGGTGGCGGCCACGGGCCTGCCCGTAGCCCCCCTGGGCGACTCCTCCAAGGTGAAGCCCGGCGAGTGGGCCATTGCCATCGGCAATCCCTTGGGTCTCGACAACACCGTGACCGCCGGAATCATCAGTGCTATCCAGAGGACCAATGCCCTCGGTGAGGGGCAACGGGTGCCCTACCTGCAAACCGATGCCGCCATTAACCCCGGCAACAGTGGCGGGCCCTTGATCAACGACCGCGGCCAGGTGATCGGCATCAACACGGCCATTCGCCGGGCCCCCGGGGCTGGTTTGAGCTTCGCGATCCCCATCACCGTGGCCCGTCAAATTGCGGCCCAAATCCTGGAGCGGGGAACGGCAAGCCATCCCTATATCGGGGTGCGCCTGCAGGCCCTCACCCCCCAGCTGGCCCGGGAGATCAACGCCAGCACCGATGAGTGCCGCGTCCCCGAGGTGAACGGGGTGCTGGTGGTGGAGGTCATGGCTGGCAGCCCAGCGGCCCAAAGCGGCCTGAAGCCCTGCGACCTGATCGACCAGGTGGGAGGCAACGATGTGAAAAATCCTTCCCAGGTGCAGCTGGCCGTCGATGGAGGTCGGGTGGGCGCCCCGCTCACCATCGGCATCCGCCGCCAAAACCAAAAGACCAAGCTGGTGGTGAGGCCCGCCGAATTGCCTCAACAAGGGTGAGGCCCCAGTTGGTTGTGATGGCCCGTTGGCCAGCTCCGGGCCGTTGCAAGCAACGGCTCTCGGGCGGTTTGGGGCCCGCCCGTGCGGCTCTGATTCAGCAGGTGCTCACCGCCCACACCCTGGCGGTGGCTAGCCAGCTCCAGGGGGTGGAGGTGGTAGTCGCCACCGATGGGGTGGGCCCAAGGGCCGCCCGTCGCTGGCTTGGGGCCTGCGCTGGCCTGCGCTGGGTTGGCCAGGGGAGGGGCGGGTTGGGTGTGCGCATGCAACGGCAAATCAACCGAGCCATCCGGGAGGGGGCCCGGTCGGTGGTGCTGATCGGTAGCGACCTACCCCAGCTGGAACACGCTGATCTGGCCGCTGGCTTTGCTTGCTTGGGCGCGGCGGCCGGCGATGGCTGTGATCTGGCGCTGGGGCCAGCCGACGACGGCGGCTATTGGCTGATCGGGCTGCACCAGAGCCAGCCAAGCTTGCTTGGAGGCATCCCTTGGGGCAGCGATCAGGTGATGGGGTGCACCGTGGAGCGGGCCGAAGGGCTTGGTTTGGATGTGGGTTTGCTCGCCACCCGCAGGGATTTGGATTGGCCGAGGGATTTGCTCCCATGGCGGTAGGGCCGTGATCGAGGCCGTTGGATCGATCGCGGTGGTGATTGCGGTCCGCAACGAAGCCGAAAGGCTGCCCCTGTTGCTGGCGGATCTCCAGCAGGGCGAGCTGCCCCTCTCCGAGCTGGTGGTGGTGGATGGCGCCAGCAGCGACGCCACGGCGCTGGTGGCCCGCTTGGCCGGGGCCAGCGTCGTGGGCGGTGCCCCGTCGCGGGGGGGGCAATTGGCCCTGGGTGCATCAGTGACCCAAGCCGACTGGCTGCTCTTCCTGCACGGGGATGGGCGCCTGCCAGCGGGCTGGGATCGGGCCATTGCTCTGGCGATTGCTCGGGCTATTGCTAGTTCCCAGGGCCCCAAGCGGAAAACCCGGCCCAGCGCCTGGTATTTCCGCTTGGCCATTGATGCAGCCCTGCCGGCGCTGCGGCTGGTGGAATGGGCCGTTGCCCTGCGCAGCCAGTGGCGGCAATTGCCCTATGGCGACCAGGGCCTCCTGGTGAGCCGCGGGCTGTACCTGCAGGTGGGTGGTTTTGCCAGCGTGGCCTTGATGGAGGATTTGGATTTGGTCCTGCGGCTCAAGCCCCACTGCCGGCTGCGTTGTCTGGGGGTGCCCTTGCGGGTGGATGGCCGCCGCTGGATTGAGCGGGGTGTGTGGGCGGTGGGCTGGAGCAATTGGCTGCTCAGGCGGGCCTGGCGCCGGGGCGTCAATTGCCAAGAACTCGCCTCTCGCTACTACGGCAAAACCCAAACCACTCGCAAAACCCAATCCAGTCGCGATTAGGGGGAATACCAAAACACGCAGCGCCGCTGCAGGGGTTCCAGCTCCCAGCCCTGGTCTTCGTAAAAGCCCACCACCTCGGGATCGGCAAACAGGGTGACCCGATCCAGTTCAAGCTCCTTCAGCTGGTCGAGCACGTAGACCATCAATTGTTTTCCCAGGCCCACCCGTTGATAGAGCGGGTGAACGGCCACATCCCACACCGTGGCCTCCACCACCCCATCGCCGGTGCAGCGGGCAAAGCCAACGAGCTTGGGCATGCGCTGGTCGTGGCGCCAGAGGCCCACCTGCAACAGGCTGTATTCAAGGGCCTTGCGCACCCGGCGCATCGGCCGCCGGCTCCATCCCACCGCATCACACAGGCGCTCCAGCTCCATGAGGTCGATGGGCCGCTCGGTGCTAAGCACCAGGCTGATCTTGGGATTTGGGGTGGTGCAAATCCTGTGCTGCTCGCCGTAGAGACTGGTTAGGAGCTCACTAGCACTCACAGCCCCAGGCCCGCGCGATGGCACGATCTTGCCCGATGACGCCATCCCTTCCAGATTTCCCCGAACGTCCCTTGCTGGTGGCGGTCCATGGCTGGCTACTGGCTGGCAGGCTTTGGGATCCCCTGGCCCGGGCGTTGGAGCCGGATTGGCAGCTGTGGTCCCCTGATCTGCCGGGGTTTGGCACCACAGCCCGCCCCAGGGGGTTGCAGCCGAGTCTGGCCAGCTACGGCCGCTGGTTGGCGGAGGCGGTGGTGGCCCGGGCCCCCAACAGACCGGTGGTGCTGGTGGGCCATTCCCTGGGCGGCAGTGTGGTGTTGCATGCCGCAGCCCAATTGGGCCCCCAGCTCAAGGGGATTGTGCAGGTTGCCTCCGGCGGTGGCGTGTATCAACCCAAGGCCTTTGCCCAGGTGCGCCGGGCGGGATCCGCTTTTTTGCAATGGCGGCCAGGTTGGCTGCAATCCCTGCCGTTTACCGATTCGATTCGCAGCCCCCTCGGTGCGGACCTGCGCGCAGCCCGGGGCTTGCTGGCTTGCAGCACCAACCGGGGGGCCGTGCGCCAATTGCCCCAGATCACCGCGGCGCTGCAGGTGCCCAGCCTTTGGATTGCGGGCAGCCGCGACCAGGTGATGCAGCCTGGTTATGTGCGCCACCTGGCGGGCTATGCCCCTGACCACCGGATCGTGGTGCTCGAGGGAGTGGGGCACCTGGCGATGCGGGAATGCCCCGAGCTCCTGGCCAGCACCATGGGCAGCTGGCTAAAGGGCAGCTAGGCCCCGCTCCTGCAGTTCAGCGAGTTGGGCATAGAGGCCCCCGGCAGCCCGTAATTCCAGGTGATTGCCCTGTTCCACCACGCGCCCCTTTTTCAGCACCAGGATCCGATCGGCAGCTTCCACCGTGGCCAGGCGGTGGGCAATCACGATGGCGGTTCGCTGCTTGAGCAGGCGGTCGAGGTCGCGCTGCAGGGTGGCTTCTGTGGAGGGATCCATGAAGGCCGTGGCCTCATCCATCACCAACACCGAGGGATCGCGGATGGCCACCCGGGCCACCGACAGGAGCTGGCGCTCTCCGGAGGAAAGGTTGCCGCCCCGTTCCCGGAGTTCCGTGGCCAGTCCATCCGGGAGCCGCCGCAGCAAGGGCTCCAGGCCCAGATCCCTGCAGGTCTGGCGCAGCTCATCGGTGCTGATGGGGGCATCGAGGCGCAGGTTGTCTGCCACGTTGCCGCTAAACAGGAAGGTGTCTTGAAGCACCACGCCGAGGCGTTGTCTCAAGGTGGGGATGGGCAATTGGCGGATGTCGATGCCATCGAGCAGGATCCGGCCCTGCTGGGGTTCATAAAGGCGGCAGAGCAGCC
>CANHGA010000141.1 GCA_947460085.1 Synechococcaceae cyanobacterium | reverse complement strand
TGGGTTGGTGATCACATCCACCACCACACAGCCCGGATTCACCGTCTCCCAGCGCACGGGCACCGGCTCGAGCTCCGGTGCGCAACCCAGGTGGGTGGCATTCATCAGCAGCGTGGTGCCCTCCGGGACCACCACCTCCCCTTGCCAGGGTTGCCACACCGCCGGCACACCGGAAGCGCTGGTCACTGTGGCCGCCACCTCCTCGCCCTGCTCCTGCCGGCGAGTCACAAGGGTGAGATGGGCAGCGCCGGCCCAGGCCATCTCCACCGCCATTGCCCGGCCGGCCCCGCCGGCCCCCAACATCACGACCCGCTGACCAGTCAGCGGCGCCACCTTTTCGATCGCTTTCACCACTCCCTTGCCGTCGTTGTTGTGGCCGATCAGGCGGCCCTGCTCGATGGTGATGTAGTTAGCTGCACCGATGGCACGCACGTCATCGTCCACCGCATCAAGCAGGGGCATCACCGCCACCTTGTACGGAACTGTGATCGCCATGCCGCGATAGCCCAACGGCGACAAAGCCTTCACGGCCAGGGCCAGATCCGCCTCGCTGGCAATGTCGTTCTTCCAAAACTGCCAGGAGAGGCCGTAGTGGGCATACACGGCATCGAACATCCGGTCGATCGGATTCTCGGCCACGGGATGGCCAAGCATCCCGGTCATCTGCTTCTGCGGAGGAATCAAGGCAGCCACGTCCACGACGATTGACCCCAACTTTGCACGACCTACGGATCTGGTAAACCCTCACTCGGCTAGCGAAAGCGTTGCCACCGATCCCTCACCCTGATTGGCTCCTTGTGCCAGCAACAGCGGGCCTACTGCACCACTGGCCGGCCTCCCTGCCAGGAGCTCCATGCCCTTGCTGCCTTTGATGTGATGGTCGGTATCGCCGACCTGCTCGAAAGCGATCACGGCTGGAGCACCGACCAATCAGAGGGCTTTGGGGACGTCAGGCCAGCAAAGGGCTAACGCCCGGCAGTACGCAGTTGCGTTCATCAGCCCTCGACTACGCCCTGGGGCCTTTTGATGCGGAAGGCGCTTCTGCTCCAGCTCTGGCAGGACCCCGATGCAGGGGGCCGATTTTGAATTCTGGAGACCTCAGCCTTCCGAGGCCATAAGTGCAAGTGCTGATTGCCTTCTGCCCTGGGCAAAATCAGGATGGCTGCAACCAAAGCGGAGGTGTCCGAATGGACGACACGCCACCCAATCAGCTTCCCTAAGCAAGCTGTCCCTTGGTCCCTGCTCCAACAGGCTCCACCCAACGCTGGGCTAGCCGTCTGACGCGACACTGCATGAATCCGTCAACCCAGTCGGCACTCCAATGCACTGACCCATCGGTGCCCCCGGAGTACAACGCCTTAATCCTGGATCCCCTGGCCCCAGGGGCCTTTGCTGACAGCACCAGTTTTGTCTCGAGGTAAGGAAGTGGTCGGTTCAGCCGGTTCCGGTTTGGCGGGACCGGCTTTTTTGTGGCCAATGCCGCCGCCTACTGATTTAACGCTCAGTAGTTGTCCCCATATTTGATGTTTGATGTGGAGTTCATCAGTTCCACGGTGGTCTGATAACCCTGGGCCAGGGTCACCTCGTGCTGAATGCCGATATCCCTCAAGGCGGCGACATCAAATTCAGGAGCAGTAATCCAACTGAATCCTTTGCCAAAGGTGTTATCAGGGTTCACCACATACCAATGGCAAGCTGTGTCGGGAACGAAGACGGAGCACTTGGTCCAGTCGTTGTCCCACTGCGGCACCTGAACAAAGGAGAGCATTGCGAACAGCGCACCCAGAAAACCTGTGATCACAACGCCTTTACAAGTCGTTACAGCGTACTGGACTTCGCCATCGAGTCCTGAAAACAGATCGAAGCGAATCGCCGAGAGAGCCAAGGCCTTCCCCCAGGCCCGCATCAGACCATCAAGCCCGTAAAGTGGACGACTGCTCGACTGGCACACATGACACCTCTGGTCCCGCGTTGCGCCAACTGCCAAAACTTCAACGGATGTCAGGGAGCCGCTGGCCTGTGCAGGGTCTGGCAGGTTCTGCTTCCTGCCCAGGTGGCATCCAGCAACCGCTGCAAGCACTGGACGGCACCATCGCTCCGGTAAGAGCGCAAAGGATCTAGGTCTTGCCCTTGGCTGCCGAGCCAGCGGGGGTCTTGCCAACGCCCATGCCACGCAACTCGGTAAGCAAGCCATTGAGCACGGCCTTGGCATCGCCAAACACCATGGCGGTTTGGGGAAGCTCAAACAGGGCATTGGCAATGCCCGCATAGCCAGCCCCAAGGCTGCGCTTCACCACAAACACCTGGCGGGCCTGGTCCACCTCAAGCACCGGCATGCCATAGAGGGGACTGGTGGGATCCGTTTTGGCATCGGGGTTCACCACATCGTTGGCTCCAAGCACGATCACCACATCGGCCCGGGGAAACTCCGGATTGATGATGTCCATTTCGAGCAGCTGTTCATAGGGCACATCGGCCTCTGCCAACAACACATTCATGTGGCCTGGCATCCTGCCCGCCACCGGATGGATGGCATAGCTCACCTCCACGCCATGGGCCTCAAGCAATTTGGACAGTTCCCTTAGGGAGTGCTGGGCTTGGGCTACGGCCAGGCCGTAGCCCGGCACAAACACCACCCGTTCTGCCTGCTCCAGGGCCATGGCACATTCTTCGGCACTGCAGCTGGTGATGCGGGTGTAACCGGCATCACTGGAAGCCCCACTGCCGCCACCGCCCGTGGCCCCGAGGGCGCCGCCGAACAACACCGATACCAGGGAGCGGTTCATGGCCGTGCACATCACCTGGGTGAGGATCAGGCCCGCCGCACCCACCATGGCGCCCGCGACAATCAATAGCTGGCTGCCCACCACGAAACCTGCAGCGGCAGCAGCCACTCCGGAATAGGAATTCAGTAGCGAAATCACCACCGGCATGTCAGCTCCCCCGATGGGCAGGGTGACCCCGATGCCCAACAACGTGGATGCGGCAAGCAACAACCACAACGCCCACCCTGAGGGCTCGATCCTCAAACCAATCGCCCCCACCAAACAAAGGCCCGCGAGGGCGAGATTGACCGCGTGGCGCAAGGAGCTCTGGGTCCAGCCAGGGGTGTCGAGCCAGCCCTGCAACTTGGCCATCGCCACAATCGAGCCGCTGAAGGTGATGGCACCCACAAACACCGAAATGACAATCGAAATGCGGGAGACCAGGTTGGGTTCAGAGCTCTGGAACAACGCCACCCCAAGGGCCACAAGCAAGGAAGCCATCCCCCCACAACCGTTGAACAGGGCCACGGTTTCGGGCATGGCCGTCATCGGCACCCGCTGGGCTGTGATCAAACCAGCCAACCCGCCCAAGGCGGTGCCGGCGGCAATCCAGAGCCAGGCGGTGCTGCCAGGCTGTAGTTGAACAAGCAAGCCCACGACGGCCAAACCCAGCGCTAGCGCCGCCAAACCATTGGCCGAACGGGCTGAACTCACCTTGGAGAGCCCCTTAATCCCTAGGGCCAATAGCAAGACCGCCACCAAATCAATGGCGTAGGGGAAAACCTCCATCAGGTCCATCTGGCTCAGGTCCATCTCAGCTGCCTCCAGGGTTTGCGTTGGAATTTGATTTGGATTTGGGTTTCCGGGAGAACATGGCCAACATCCGATCGGTCACCAAGAACCCCCCCACAACGTTGTAAAGGGCGAAGCCCAAAGACAGGGCGCCCAGCAGGAGTAGGGCCTGGTTGCCATTGGCCTGGGCGATCAGGGTGAGTGACGCCAGCAATGTGATTCCGCTAATCGCATTCGCCCCCGACATCAGTGGGGTATGGAGGGTTGGGGGGACCTTGCCGATCAATTCCAAGCCCAACAGGCTGCCCAGGAGCAGCACCCAAAGGGCCTCGCTCAGAGAGCTCATGACTTCACTCCAGAAACAACATCAGGGCGACGGCATTCGCCGCCATGGGTGAGCAAACATCCGGCCACGATGGGGTCGTCGAGGTCGAGGCAAAAGGACTGGGGGCCTCCCTTGGGCTGGGGCTCTGCGTTGGCCGTTGCCACCACGTGCTCAATCAGGGCAGCGATGTTGCGGGCGTAGAGGGCGCTGGCGTGGTTCGCCACACTGCTCGGCAACCCGTCAGCGCCGATCAGCTGGACTCCCTTGCGCAGCACGGTGGTTCCGGGTTGGGTTCCGGCGCAGTTCCCCCCCTGGGCCACCGCCAGATCCACCACCACCGATCCGGGGCGCATGACATCCAGCATGGCTTCATCGATCAACAGGGGCGCCCGCCGCCCAGGCACCTGGGCCGTGCAAATCACCATGTCGGCCAGGGCCAATTGTTCGGCGAGTTGCTGGCGCTGGGCCGCCAGGAAAGCCTCCGTTGCCGCTTGGGCATAGCCACCGGATTCAGCAGGGAGCTCCTCCTTCTCAGGGGGTGAAACAAACCGCCCACCGAGGGATTCCACCTGCTCCTTGGCAGCGGCACGCACGTCGGTGACGTACACCACAGCGCCTAGCCGACGGGCCGTAGCCAGGGCCTGCAGCCCGGCCACACCAGCGCCCAAAACGAGGGCCCGAGCGGGCTGAATCGTGCCGGCCGCTGTCATCAACATCGGCACATAACGATCCAGAGCGGCAGCGGCGACGAGCACGGCTTTGTAGCCGGCGATATTGGCCTGGGAGGAGAGCACATCCATGCTCTGGGCCCGGCTGATCCGCGGCAGCAATTCCAGCGCCAGCGCCGAAACCTGACGATTGTTGAGCGCATCTACCAGGGGAGTGGCGCCATAGGGAGAAAGCAAGCCCGCCAGAAGAGCTCCTGGCTTGAGTTGACCAAGCGATTCAGGGCCAGGCGGATTGACGCACAACACGGCGTCGCTGATGCCCCATAGGTTTTCGGCGCTAGCAAGGAGAACGGCGCCTGCGGCGGCAAAGTCCGCATCTGCATAGCCAGCGGCTTCTCCCGCACCCTCTTCCACATGGAGGTTCAGGCCCTTGGCCATTAAGCGACGCACCGTCTCTGGGGTCGCTGCCACCCGTTGCTCCCCGGAATCGCGCTCTCGGGGTATCAGTACGTCTGCCAAAGGGCGCCTAGCTCACTTGCAGCAATCACAATCGAGAAATGGGGGGGCTGCCACGGAATAGCGAGCAATGTGAGTATTTGCCCACCTGATCACTCCCGGAGACTGGGGTTCGGAAAAGAGGCAGGAACTCTTGCCCCAAGGAGGTTCGAGCTTCTCTTTGGGCGCCGGACCTATCCGATAGACGGTGTTGGGTGATGTCGGATCGACTCAGGCTTTCTTGGCATGGCGGCGACGCCCCAGGGGCTCGATCCATTCGTTGCGCACCTTGTGGTGGTGGAGCCGCTTCGGCGAGAGACGGCAGCCCAATTGAATTCCGCCATGATCCAGGAGTCTTCCGAGTCTCTGGACTGCAGCTTGCTCCGGCCTGGAGAAGCGGTTCTGCTCAGAGAGAACCCAGTCGATTTCTGGCTGGGTGATCACCCCAGAGCTCAGGGCTTCGAGGAACAGCTCGCCGAGGACCATGACCTATGTAACGAAGTCGTTACATTCTGCCCAGGGATCGCGCCCTGCGCGAGGCCGGAGGCCACCAGTTGTCGCTGAAAGCGTTTGGCACGGCAAGAGCCAGCACCATCCGCCCCTTTGCTTCACGTTTCTTAATCCAGCCTGCCAGGATCTCATCAATACTTTTTTCCCATGTCCACCACCCTGCTCTTGGAGCTCATCGGCGGCTTCGCTGGGGGTTGCTTTGCCCTTTGGCTGGCTACCCAGAGCCTGGCGTCACCATTTGGTTTCCTGCGTGAACACTTGGAGCCGCTTAAGCCGGCAGCCTTGGC
>CANHGA010000140.1 GCA_947460085.1 Synechococcaceae cyanobacterium | reverse complement strand
TGCCACCGAGCGCGACTTTGTGGGCCACATGGAGAACATGAAACTGCCCCACCCCCACAAGATCGCCGAGGCCTTGCCGGGCAACCTGCGCTCTGGCAAACCGCGGGCCGCTGCGCCAGTACAGGCCTGGGCTCCTGTGAGCCGCAGCTATGCGGGGCTGCCCGAACTGGAACCAGCTTGGGTGGCTGACCACCGCAGCGAACTCACCCTGCTCGATGTGCGCTCGGCCGATGAAACCAGCGGACCCGATGGACGCCTAAGCGGCAGCCTTCTAATCCCTCTCCCGGAGCTGGAAGCGCGTACGACTGAGATCCCCAGTGATCGCCCCGTGGTGGTGGTGTGCCATTCGGGCAGCCGCTCGGCACTGGCGACCCAACAACTCCTCAGGGCTGGCCTTGCCCAGGTGGCGAATCTCCACGGCGGCCTGAGCCGTTGGCGTGCGGAGGGCTATCCCCTCGATGGCATCGACGTTTAAGCCTCAAACCAACGCGCCCCCTCCATCCTTTTCTCAAACCATGGCCACAACTTTTCCCATGGACAGACCCCGCCGGGTTAGCTCCCACGCTTTGGCCAGCCAAATCGGCAAGCGCGACGTCAGCGTGATCGATGTGCGCGAACCGATGGAATTCGCCTCCGGCCATATCGCCGGCAGCCTCAACGTGCCCCTCTCGCGCATCACCAAATCTGAACTCCCACGGGGGCCCCTGGTGCTCGTTTGTCAAAGCGGCAACCGCAGCGCAAAGGGTTTGGCCCAGCTCCTGCAGCACGGCCATCCCCACCCGATAGCCGACCTCGAGGGCGGCCTCCCTGCCTGGCAGCAGGCGGGCTTCCCCATCCGCAAGCTCAAGAATGCACCGCTGCCCCTCATGCGCCAGGTGCAGATCGTGGCCGGGAGCCTGGTGCTGATCGGGGTGATCCTCAGTCAAACCATGGCTCCAGGCTGGATTTGGCTTAGTGGTTTTGTGGGCGCAGGCCTCACCTTTGCCGGCATCAGCGGCTTCTGCGGGATGGCCCGGCTCCTTGCCGCCATGCCCTGGAACAAGGTGACGTTGGAATCCCTGGAATCGTGATCCCAGCAACCCTGGCGTTGCTCTTGGGGGGAGGCGCCGTAATCGGCTTTCTGCTCGCCCTGCTCGGGGCGGGTGGATCGATCCTGCTACTGCCCCTGTTGATCAGTGGGGCCGGACTGCCCACCAAGGCCGCGGTGCCCCTCTCCCTCCTGGTGGTCACCGTGCTGGCCCTCGCCAACGTGGGGCCCTACATCCACCGCCGCCAAATTGCCATCACACCAGCCCTGGTCCTGGGACTACCGGCCCTTGGCGGCAGCTGGATCGGCGGATCACTCATCAAGGCCGGGCTGATCCCAGAGGCCATGCAATTGGCCGTCTTCGCGGTGGCGGCCCTGGTGGCGTGCTGGCTGCTCAACCGACGCGATGCCCTGCAACAAGCAGCCACAGCCCGCAGCCGTACGGCCCCGCCTCTCTACCTAGCTGGTCAGGGAGTGCTTGTGGGACTGCTCACCGGTATCGCCGGTGTGGGAGGCGGCTTTGCGATTGTTCCCGCCCTGGTGCTCCTGGCTGGGTTGCCCATGCCCCTGGCCACCGGCACCAGTCTGCTCTTGATCGCCACCAACTCCATGGTGGCCCTAGCCGCCCTGGGCCATTGGCCCGCCGCAGAGTTGCCCCTGATGCTGCCCCTGTTGGCCGGGGGCCTGCTTGGAGCTATTGCCGGCCAGTGGTTGGCTCCCCATGTCCCCGAGCGGCTCTTGCGTCGAGGCTTCTCAGCCCTACTCATTGGTTCAGCGCTGCTCACCGGCCTTGAGCCCTGGCACCGCCACCAAGAACCACCTGCGGCCATCGTTTCACCAACGGTCAAAACCCCTACCTCCTTCGCCCAGCCCACTAGACGCTGATGCTCACGGCAACCCGCTGGGAATCAAGTCACGGGGACTGTGCCGCGGATGGCATGGGCCCTGCCTTTCAGCGTGATCGGGCCACTGCCATCTGGTTGCAGGCGGGTTGCCAGCAACGCGCGGAAGCTCGAGCGTTCCGGCTCGTCCATCGCCGCGATGGCCTGACCAGCGCTCGGACCGCCGAGGAGGGTGGTCCAAAGATCGTCCACGTCGGCAAAGGTACGTTCCACCTCGATCGCTCTGGTGTGAATGTCGCTTAATGCGGCCGTGGCCCAGAGGTCACTAAGCACCGCAAGGCGGGACGCCTCGGGGCTGGAGGGCCTGGGTGTGGGCCGGCCTACGGCAGCAAGGGTTTCGTTCACCTTCTGATAGGGGAATCCCCCACCCTCCATGTCCCAGGCATAGGCGGCCACTGCTCCCCCTGGGGCGACGACCCGCGCCATTTCTGCCACCCCCTTTGCTGGTTCTGGCACGAAGAAAATCACCAGCGGCATGACCGCCACATCAAAGGCGTTGTCCGGGAATGGCAGGGCCATGGCGTCGGCGTTCACAAACGAGACGCTCTCAAGGAGCGGATGTTTCCGGGCGAAGTCGAGCTGGGCTTCTGAGGGGTCGATGCCAACGAGCGAGGCGGGAGCGCATTGCTCAGCAATCAATTGGGTGAAGGCACCATTGCCACAACCCACATCCAACCAGCGCTGGCCGGGGTTTGGGGCGAGCCAGTCGAGAAATCGTTGGCCGGCGAGGCGGCTCCAGACCCCCATGAAGCGGTCGTAACCGGTCCCATCGGTGAAGCGGATCGGTTCACTGGTCATGCCTTGGGATGCGATGGAGTTCAAAGCAGCACTGGGCGTTGCTGGTCTAGTCGTTATTAGAGCTAGGGCAGCAGCACCTTCCGGATCAAAAAGGCCCCCCGGAAAAGGCACCGGGTGACGCCGCCGCTGGGCGAGCTGGCCGCATGCATCGGTGGCCGAAATTACCGCCCGTAAGGTTTTGGCAGGGTGTTCGCCCCCTTCGCGGCAAACGTCGCCGTTCTCCTCCTTTCTCCTTGATTCAAACGTCATGGCATCTGCCCGCATCATTCAGTCCTCCGACCGGCCGGTACCGATGCGGGTTGCCGGGTTTGACATCCAGGCCCTGATTTCGGGAGACGAGGCCCAGGCTTTTGAGGTATTTGTCACCACCGGCAAGGATGGCACTGGGCCGGCGGCCCATTCCCATCCCTGGGATGAAACCTTCTATGTGCTCAAGGGGCCGGTATTTTTCGGTATCGAAGATCAGGAGCATCTGATCGAAGCTGGCACGTTGTTACATGTGCCAGGCGGCGAGCGGCATTGGTATCGCTTCGCAGATCAGGAGGGTGAGTTCCTCTCGCTCACATCCGGCAAGGCGGCGGCAGCGATGTATCAGGAGCTGGCAGGGTTGTCTAACGCTGCCCCCAAATCGGACTATCCGGCCGTGGCTATCCGCCACGGCCAGGCGGCCCGCCCCGAAGCATGAGCTGGGCAGCCTGGAGCGATCAAACAGCACAAGGTCACCGTGGAAGCGTGGCAGCGATCAGAGAGGTCGGCCTGGGTCTTGCAAGGGGCTCTGCAGCTGCTTCTATGCATTGGTGAGGAGTTAATGGGGCGCCTCTTAGGAGTCGAAAAAGAGGACAGACGCCCTTAAGCGATTTACCCCTAGCTCTGCCTTTAGGTGAGCTTTTTGTTGGCTGCAGCTTGATTGGTTCAGGGTTGTTGCCCATAGGCATCAGCACTCGTCCACCTTTCAGTCGTTCCTGCCACCTCTGGTGCCCATGACCCTTGGCCTGACAGAGCCTGGGTCCAGCACGATGAGAGGACGCCCACCTTCGTCAGGGCAGGCGATAACCAGCACATCCTGAAAGACAAATGTCATGACAATGGAACAACCAGAAACGAAAAATAATGGCGGCTTTTCCTATGATTGACAGAGACGATCCTCAACCCATGGCGGCCGAATCCTTCCCTGCAGTCGCCCTTTTTGAGAGGCACATGCAGGCAGAGATCAACGCTGATCTCGAATCCACCATGGCCACGATGGTGGATGAGCCGCACCTCATTAATTTGGGCTCGGGTACTGGCGGCCAGGGCGCCGATGGAGTGAGGAACTTCTATGCAACCCAACTGATCGGCCAGTTCTTCCCGCCCGATGTGGAATTCATCCCGATTTCGCAAACGGTGAATGGTGAGCGGTTGGTTGATGAACTGGTGATTCGCTTCACCCACACCCAACCAATCGGCCACCTGTTGCCTGGGGTTGCTCCCACGGGCCGCCGGGTGGAGATGGCCTTAGTGGTCATCGTCGGTGTACGCGATGACAAGGTGGTCTACGAACACATTTACTGGGATCAAGCCGGTCTACTGGCCCAATTGGGCTTGCTTGATCCTGCTGGGTTGCCAATCGCCCCGCACACAGCAAAGCAACTGCTTACCTTCACAGGAAAAGGCTGAATCTGGCGTTGGCTTGGTTACTTAGAAGCGATCGGTGTGGTGATGGACCACGCGCCAATGGCCAGCCTCCTTTCGGAAGATCGTGGTGGCGCGAATGTCCACAGTGATCGATTCACCAGCCTTAGTCATGCCATTCGTCCGTTCCACACAAATGAGATAACCCATTCCAGGGCTTTCAACAAATTGGCGATCTTCTGCCCGGAGGGTGCCTTCAAATCCCATGACGGCTTCCTTGGCAAACTCCTCCATCACCGCCGCCCGACCGATGCAGATGGCACCAGTGGGTCCCAGGTGGGTGATGTCGTCGGCTTCCGACCAGATCGCTTGGAAACCTGAGAGATCTCCCGCCAGCATCTGGTTACCAGCTGCGTAGAAAGCGTCAGCCGCGTTAGGGAGCGTGGTAGGCATGGAAAGACTCGTAATGGATTAGCGCAAAAGAAGAGCGGCACCACGACCAGCAACTTCCTTATGGCAGCTTACGCTTCGTGGCCATCCCGCAGGGTTTCAACACAACGCAAACGGCACCGCCATGGGAAAGCAAGAGCGTCAAGAGCTCGCAAGTGCAAAAGGATTCTGAGGGTGCTAGCCATTTGGCAGCCACGGTCGCCTACAGACCGTATCGAGACCCCATCAAAACCGTATCAAGACCCCAGCGATCTAGGGCCGCCATGGAGCAGCTCTTCCTCGCAGGTGCAAGCTAAAGCCTTGACGGGACTACTGAAAGGGCTGCAGCGGGGGGAAGAACTTATTCATGGGTGGCGGCTTGGCGACATCAGCGAGCTGCTGAGCATTTCTCGCCCAAAGGCAAAACAGAGGCTTGGGGACGCCCAAAAGAGGTTCCGGCGACGACGCGTTCGATGGCAAAGACGATTCAGCCTGGGGCCTAGGGCGGAGGTGGCGTAAGCCAAGGAGTGCCGCTGGTGACGATTGGCATAACCTTTTCATTACAAAATAGCTCTCTGTCACCGTTACGGTTGAGTTAATTCATGATGAGTTGATGGAAGCGACGGCTCGAGAAATGCCCCACCTGGTCGACAGGGGAGCACTGGAAGTCAGCAACAATAAGATTAATGACATTTACGAAGAACCCCTTGCCAGCGCGCAACGCAAGAGATGGCTGAATTCAATCGATATCAAGCAGCGGGTCCTTCCCGGCTCAATCCAATCGGCTGATTTCGAACCACCCCGATTGGCTAATGTCAGCTCTTAACTACTCTTGATAATGGCTCAAGGTTGCCGCCGGAGATCTACCAATCAGAGTTTTTAGCCGCATTTCGTGGCTGTGGGGAGCAACCTGAAGCGTCATTAGGTATCGGTGTGAATGTGCTGATGCGAAAGCGTCGCAGGACGGGATCGGATTCCGCGGGGCTTTTTATTTGTGGCGGGTGGGTTGGCTACGGGTTCTGCCCATGGCCAGCAGCACACGTCAACCTTTCGGTCGTTCACGTCGCCTTCTGAGCCCAACC
>CANHGA010000139.1 GCA_947460085.1 Synechococcaceae cyanobacterium | reverse complement strand
GGGCTCTGCATTCCCGTGGGGAATGCCGGCAACATCAGGGCCTACTGGATGGGCTTCAACGAATACAGAGAAGCCGGCCGCAGCCGCAAAGTGCCCAAAATGATGGGCTTCCAAGCTTCTGGCTCAGCCCCCTTGGTGCTGGGTCCCACGGTTGAGCAGCCCGACACCATTGCCACCGCCATCCGGATTGGTAATCCGGTCAACCGCGAGAAGGCCCTCAAGGTGCGCCAGGAAAGCGGCGGCGACTTCATGGCCGTCACCGATGCCGAAATCATCGATGCCTACAAGCTGCTGGGTAGCAGCGAAGGGGTGTTCTGCGAACCCGCCAGCGCCGCCTCCGTTGCCGGCCTGCTGAAACGCAAACACGAAGTGCCGGCTGGAGCCACCGTGGTCTGTGTCCTCACCGGCAACGGCCTCAAGGACCCCACCACCGCCATCGAACACAACGACGCCAAGTTCCACACGGGCCTAGAAGCCAACACCGACCTGATTGCCAAGGTGTTGGGCTTCTAACCAATCACGAAAGCGTCTGATTAAAACCTGGGGAAAACAAGCCAAGCCGAGGGGAAAGAACGGCATCGGATCCCCAGGCCACCAAGCCTCTTTTTTCCCCAGAGCCGGGAAACGGTGGAAAACCAAAACCCCTCCCCAGACCCCGATCCCCTCTCCCCAGGCATCATCAAGAAAAAACCATGGGCCCATCAGGGGTTAGGGGTCTTTTCCCCAGATACCCCAGCCCCTAGTACTACGGGTTTAATTTCTTTTCTTAAACCTTTTAATCCCTAATCCGTAAGGGCTGGGAATGCCGGTCAACCCACGTTGCGGATTGGGCCGGCCTGTGGAAGCGTGGGTCAACGTGTTTGGCCGTGATCCGGCTGTAAGGCCCCAATCCCATGAAGTTGGTTTGCTCCCAATCGGAACTCAGCTCCAGCCTCCAACTGGTGAGTCGTGCTGTGGCCGGTCGCCCCACCCATCCCGTTTTGGCCAATGTCTTGTTGACCGCCGATGCGGGCACTGGGCGGCTCAGCCTCACGGGCTTTGACCTCAGCCTGGGCATCCAAACCAGCCTGAGTGCCAGCGTTGAAACCAGCGGGGCCATCACCCTGCCGGCCAAGTTGTTTGGTGAAATCGTTTCCAGGCTGTCGACCGATAGCCCGATCACGTTGAGCTGCGTGGAAGGCACCGAACAGGTGGAGCTCACCAGCCTCTCCGGCAGCTACCAAATGCGGGGCATGCCCGCCGAAGATTTCCCGGATCTGCCCCTGGTGCAGAGCGGTACCCCCATTCGGCTCGAAGCCAATTCCCTCGTCAAGGGATTGCGGGCCACCCTGTTTGCCAGCAGTGGTGACGAGGCCAAGCAGCTCCTCACCGGGGTGCACCTGCGCCTCGATCCCGAGGGGCTCGAGTGTGCCGCCACCGATGGCCATCGCCTGGCGGTCCTGCGTCTCGCCCACGGCACCACCGAAAGCATGGACACCACGGAAGGGGAACCCTTTGCGGTCACGGTGCCGGCCCGTTCCCTGCGGGAACTGGAGCGGCTGTTGTCGGGTCGCCAGTCGGAGGAACCGCTCAGCCTCTTTTGCGAACGGGGCCAGGTGGTGTTCCTGTGGGCCGACCAGGTGCTCACCAGCCGCAGCTTGGATGGCACCTATCCCAATTACCGCCAACTCATCCCTGAAAGTTTTAACCGTCGGATTGGGGTCGATCGCCGGGCGTTGGTGTCAGCCCTGGAGCGGGTCGCGGTCTTGGCTGACCAGCACAACAACGTGGTGAAGCTCAGTGCCGATGCAGCCACGGGCAAGGTGTTGATCCAGGCCGATGCCCAGGATGTGGGCAGTGGTTCAGAAGCGGTGGCGGCTGAGATCGACGGGGAGGCGATTCAGATTGCCTTCAACGTGCGTTATCTCCTCGATGGCCTCAAGGCGATGGCCTGTGACCAGGTGGTTCTCAACTGCAATGCGCCCACCACCCCGGCCATTTTGACCCCGGCCGATGGGGTCAATTTCACCTACTTGGTGATGCCTGTTCAGATTCGTAGCTGATTGCCTTGGCCCTTCCTGAGCAATTGCTGTTAAGCGACGTCCTCCGCCGGCGCGTCCATAGCGCCAATGGGGAGGATCAGGGCGCCGGGGTTGCGGTGTGGATGCATCCCCCGGTCCATCGGGTGCTGGGTTGGGTCACTAAGCCAGCCGCTTTTGGCCCAGACCGCCTGGTTTGGCGGCTCAATCAGTTGCGCGGTTTTGCCGAGTTGGAGGCCCTGGTGCAGGGCGATCCATCCCCCACCGACCAGGCCACGGTCGAGCGTTTGCCCACCTTGATTGATGCGGCCCTGTTGGATCGCCAGCAGGAACCCATTGGCATCGTGGCCGATGCCGCCATTGAATTCAAAACGGGGCGAATCCTTCACTACCTGGTGAGCCGCAGCGATCCCCGCCTGCCTGGCAGCAGCCGCTGGCGGCTGAGTCCGGATCGGATTGTTGATCAACAACCCTCCCAGGTGTTCACTGCTTTGCAGGGATTGGATGACCTTCCCCTAGCGAAGGCCAGTGTGTGCCAGGAATTTTTGCGCCGATCCAGGCGCTGGCGCGACCAGGTGCAAGGGGAAACCGCCCGCCTGCGGGACCAGTTCAACCAGGTGGGTGACCGCTTTGAGGAGCGGGTTGAGGGTTGGCTGGAGGAGCCCCCCTGGGAGGGGGACAACGGGGATTGGCCCGAGCAGCCCCAGGACCGTCGCCGCCCCCGATCCAGGGATGTCGAGCCAAACGACTCCGATCCTGACCCCTGGATCTGATACTGGAAGGCTGCTGCTGAGCCGTTGTGGTTGCCGCCCCTTTCGACGTACCGGCCTATTCGGTGCCCGATGCGCTGCGTAAGGAGGGTCTGAGCCAGGCCGATTACGAGGAAATTTGCCGTCGTTTGGGCCGGGCGCCCAATCGGGCCGAGCTGGGCATGTTTGGGGTGATGTGGTCGGAGCACTGCTGCTATCGCAATTCCAGGCCCCTGCTTGCGGGCTTCCCCACCACCGGCCCTCGCATCCTGGTGGGTCCTGGGGAAAACGCCGGGGTGGTGGATTTAGGCGAGGGCCAGCGCTTGGCCTTCAAGATTGAAAGCCACAACCACCCCTCCGCGGTGGAGCCGTTCCAAGGGGCAGCCACCGGCGTGGGCGGCATCCTGCGCGACATCTTCACCATGGGGGCCCGGCCGATTGCGCTGCTGAATGCCCTGCGCTTTGGCCCCTTGGAAGACGAGCGCAATGTGGGCTTGATGGAGGGCGTGGTGGCCGGCATTGCCCACTACGGCAACTGCGTGGGCGTTCCCACCGTGGGGGGTGAGGTGGCCTTTGATCCCAGCTACTCCGGTAACCCGCTGGTGAATGCCATGGCCCTCGGGCTGATGGAAACCGACGACATCGTCTGTTCGGGGGCCCAGGGGGTTGGTTATCCCGTGGTGTACGTGGGCAGCACCACGGGCCGCGATGGCATGGGGGGCGCCAGTTTTGCCAGCGCCGAACTCACCGAAGCTTCCCTCGACGACCGTCCAGCGGTGCAGGTGGGTGATCCCTTTTTGGAGAAGGGCCTGATTGAGGCTTGTTTGGAAGCTTTCCAGAGTGGTGATGTGGTGGCCGCCCAGGACATGGGTGCCGCCGGGCTCACCTGTAGCTGTTCTGAGATGGCCGCTAAAGGTGGGGTGGGCGTGGAGCTCGACCTCGACAAGGTGCCCGCCCGGGAAGCCGGGATGACGGCCTATGAGTTCCTGCTCAGCGAATCCCAGGAGCGCATGCTCTTTGTGGTGAAGCCCGGCAAGGAAGAGGTCTTGATGGCCCGTTTTCGCCGCTGGGGCCTCCAGGCGGCCGTGGTGGGCCGGGTGCTTGCCGACAACATCGTGCGGGTGATTCAAAACGGTGAAATTGCCGCCGAGGTGCCTGCCAATGCCCTCGCCGATGACACCCCCATCAACCACCACGACCTGCTCAGCGAACCCCCGGCCGCTATCCAGGCCCATTGGCTCTGGAAGGAGGCCGATCTACCCCTCCCGAGCCAGAGCTGGAGTGAGGTTTTGCTGCAGCTGCTCGACGATCCCACCATCGCCAGCAAGCGCTGGGTTTACCGCCAGTACGACCACCAGGTGCAGGCCAACACCGTGGTGCTCCCTGGGGGCGCCGATGCGGCCGTGGTGCGCCTGCGGCCCCAACAGGGGGCAGGGGCGATGGCGAAGGCCACCCGTGGCGTGGCAGCCGTGGTGGATTGCCCGAACCGCTGGGTGGCCCTCGATCCCGAGCGCGGTGGCATGGCGGCGGTGGCTGAAGCGGCCCGCAACTTGAGCTGCGTGGGGGCCGAACCCCTGGCGATCACCGACAACCTCAATTTCCCCTCCCCCGAAACCCCCACGGGCTATTGGCAATTGGCCATGGCCTGTCGGGGTTTGGCGGCGGCCTGCACGGCCCTGGATACCCCGGTCACCGGTGGCAACGTCTCCCTCTACAACGAGACCCGCCTGCCCGATGGCCGGATGCAGCCGATCCATCCCACTCCCGTGGTGGGCATGGTGGGTTTGGTGCATGATTTGGCCCATGTCACCGGTCTGGCTTGGCACGAGGCCGGCGATGCCATCTGGATGTTGGGGGCCCCCCTGGCTGCCGGTGCCGATGAACGGGTAACCCTGGCGGGCACCAGCTACCTGGAGTGCATCCATGGCCAACTCACCGGGCGGCCGCCGGTGATTGACCTCGCCCTGGAGCGGGCGGTTCAAGCTTTCCTGCGCCAAGCAATTAGCCAAGGTTTGGTGGCCTCAGCCCACGACCTCAGCGATGGGGGTCTGGCCGTGGCTGCGGCGGAATGCTGCATGGCCTCTGGTTTGGGCGCCCACCTCGAGCTTCCCGCTGGCGAGGGGCGTTTGGATCACCTGTTGTTTGCCGAGGGTGGGGCCCGGATCCTGGTGAGCGTTCCCCCGGTTCAAACGGTTGCCTGGCAGCAGGCCCTGGACCAGGCCAGATCTGCGGGCCACGACGTGCCGGCCCAATGTCTTGGGGTGGTGGCGGCGGGCGCCGATTTTTCCATCAGCCAGGCCGGAACCCCACTGGTGGAGCTACCGATCGACCAGTTGCGCACCACCTTTGAGCAGGCCATTCCCCGCCGCATGGGAGCCGATCTGCCTCCCACTGCTTGATGCCCCCCCTGGTGGGCCGGTTTGATGGGGGGTGTTGATGCAGAATGAAAATTCAAGCTGGACAGCGAACGGGCCTGTGGTTGTAGAGCGTCCTGATCAGCCAGAGCGTCCCGACAAACCGGAGGAAGCTTGCGGTGTTTACGCCGTTTTGGCTGCGGGCCAACCGGTCGCGAACCTCACCTATTTCGGCCTGTACGCACTCCAACACCGCGGCCAAGAATCGGCCGGTATTGCGGTTTTTGATGCCGAGAACAGGGTTCGGCTCCACAAGGACATGGGCCTGGTGAGCCAGGTTTTTGACCAGGCCATGCTCGAGCGAATGCCGGGCGATTTGGCCATTGGTCACAACCGCTATTCCACAACGGGCAGCAGCAAGGTTTGCAATGCCCAGCCGGTGGTTCTGATGACCCGCTCGGGCCCCTTTGCCCTGGCCCACAACGGCAATTTGGTCAATGCTGCCGAATTGCGCGAAGAGATGGCGGATATTGCCAGTGAACTCACCTCCACCACCGATTCCGAACTGATTGCCTTTGCCCTCCAGAGCGCCGTCAATGGTGGTTTGGATTGGGATCAGGCGATTCGCCAAGCGGCAGGGCGCTGTCGTGGTGCCTTCAGCCTGGTGATTGGGACGCCTGAGGGCCTGTTTGCCCTGCGGGATGGCCATGGCATCCGGCCTTTGGTGTTTGGCCACATGGGTGAG
>CANHGA010000138.1 GCA_947460085.1 Synechococcaceae cyanobacterium | reverse complement strand
GGCCCCCGCCACCAGTTCCAGGGGGCCTATAGGGCTCTGGCCGAGGGCGGCCTGGCCAAGGGCCGCCTGCACCAGCGACACCGCACGACCTAGGGAACTCCCAGAGGCAGGGCCATCGGGCAGCACCAACCGCTGGTAACCGGGGCCAGCCTCGCTGGGGATCAGTTCAGCTCCCATCAGCTGGTCAGCAACCGACGCAACCTAGGGGCCACCTCGGCCGGATGGATCAGCCAGGCGAGCTCCACCGGATGGGTCAGGCTTTGCACCAGGCTCGAGCGCTGTTCGAGGGCCTGCAGGTTCTGGCCATCCCAGAGCCTGATCCCGCCCTTGTAGGGGTGGTACCCACGGCTTTGGCGCTGCTGGAGCCCGCAACTGCGTTCGGCGGCAAAGCCCACTTCTTCGGCGAGTTGGCCGGCTTCAGCAAGCACTTGCAGCCGCTGCTCCTGGCTGAGCTGGCTCACCTCCGTGGCCTTGAGCAGGCGCCGTTCCAGCAGGCGACCGCAGGGATCGGCCAATTCCTCGGGCCCCTCTTCCATCCAGCGGGTCAGGTGGTAGCCGGTGCGGATGTCGTCGTTGGCCAGGAAGCTGGCCAGATCCAGATCGCCGGGCTCCCAGAGCCAGCGGGCCATCACGGGATCGGCCCACACCTGGCCCGGTCCCAGGCGCCGGGCCGTGGCAATGGCCTGGTTGAGCAGCCAATTGCACACCACATTGAGGCGGTGGTTGTACACGCTGCGGTACATCAGGTTGCGCACCACCAAGTAGTGCTCCACCGCCATCAGCCCCTTGGGGTGGAGGGCCAGGGCGCCATCGGGGGCCAGGGTGAAGGCGGCCAGGATCCGCTCCAAATCCAGCTGGCCATAGCTGGTGCCCGTGCTGTGGCTGTCGCGCAGCAGGTAGTCGAGGCGATCGCAGTCCATCTGGCTGCTCACCAAGGCCTTGATGGCGCTGCAGCTGTAGCGCCCGTGCTCGAGCAGGTCGGCCACGGCCTGGGAGCTGCCGCTTTGAAAGGCCTCGAGCCGATCCCGCAGGGCGGGATGCTCCCGAATCAACCTCCCCGACCAACTCTCGTGCCGGAGCCCATACATTTCCTCCCCCGAGTGGCTCAAGGGCCCATGGCCCACGTCGTGGAGCAGGGCCGCTGCCAGCAGGACGCCCCGATGGGCTTCGAGTTCTGGGTGCAGGCGCACCAGGTTGTTGAGGGCCAGCCTGGCGACGTGCAGTACGCCGATGGAGTGGGTGAAGCGGCTGGATTCCGCCCCGTGGAAGGTGAGGAAGGCGGTGCCGAGTTGGCGGATGCGGCGGAGCCGCTGGAACGGGGCTGAATCGATCAGGTCGATGGCCAGGGCTTCAGCCGGGTTGCTGCGCTCCAGCCGAATCGCGCCATGCAAGGGGTCGTGATACGTGCGCTGACTCATGCGGCCTCCAGGGCAGGGGTTGGGTCCAGCTGAAGCAGCAGCAACGCTTCGGCCCGCTCGAGCCAGGTGTCATCCCGGCCTCCCGGGTTGAGCGGCTCGGGTTCAGCCAGCGGGGTGTTGGGTTCGATCCCCTGGTTTTGGATGTCCCGGCCCGAGGGGGTCAGGTAGCGGGCCACCGTCACCGCTAGCCCACTGGTGTCGCCCAGGTTGATCAGGGTTTGGATCAGGCCCTTGCCAAAGGTGCGACCGCCCGCCAAGGGGCTGCGGCCGTTGTCCTGCAGGGCACCGGCCAGAATTTCACTGGCGCTGGCGGTGCCCCCATTCACCAGGGTGAGCATGGGTCCGCCGTAGAGCTGGCCTGGGCCGGCTTGCACCGGTGAGCTCAGCCCCTGGCGGTCCTGGGTTTCCACCACCGCCTGGCGATCGAGGAACGCATTGGCCACCGCTACCCCCGCGCTCACCAGGCCGCCGGAGTTGTTGCGCAGATCAAGGATCAGGCCGTCGATCCCCTGGACTTCGAGGCTGCTGAGGGCTTGCTCGGTTTGCTCGGGCACCGGCTCCGAGAACTGGGTGATGCGCAGGTAGCCCAGGGTGTGGCCACCGGCCTGGCGGGTGCTGACCCGCACGGGTTTGAGATCCACTTGGCGGCGTTGGAGTTCGATGTCCTTCTCCCTGCCATCGGTTTCCAGGCGCAGCAGCACCCGGGTGCCCGCTTCCCCGCGCAGGACCGCGGCGGTTTGGTCCAGGCCCAACTTGGCGGTGGGCTGGCCGTTGACAGCCACCACGGCAGTACCGCTGGTGATGCCAGCTTCGGCCGCGGGCGATCCATCGAGAGGGGCGATTACCACGATGGTTTGGTCGCTGGCCTGGAGCCCCAATTGCAGCCCAACCCCGGTCACCGTGCCCCTGGTGTTGGACCTCAGGGTGGCGTAGTCGTCTGGACGAAGCAAGCGGGTGTAGGGGTCACCCAGGGGCGCCAACATCGAATCGATGGCGGCATAGGCCTCCTGGGAGGTGTTGATCGGTTGCTCGAGCACCTTCTGCCGCAGGCGCTTCCACTGCACGGTCTCAAATCTGGCTGGATCCACGTAGCTCTGGTTCACCAGCCTCCACGCCTCCACCACCAATTGCTGGGCATCGTTCAGCGCCTGGGCTGGAGGCGCCAACAGCAGCAAGGCCAGGAGGGCGCCCAGCAGGCCCCTGGCTGTCTTGCCAAACGGTGTTTCAAACAGTTGAGCAGTTGGGGGCTTGGGGCGCTCAGCACTCACGCGGGCTTCACCGTGGTTTGTAGACTCTCGCAACCAAACCTCCCGGCTGCATGGCGAATTCCTCTCCTGCCGCAAACCCGACTGGAAAGTCGTCTCCGGTTTACGACTGGTTCCAGGAGCGCCTGGAGATCGGTTCGATTGCCGACGACATCTCCGCCAAGTACGTGCCACCCCACGTCAATATTTTTTATTGCCTTGGCGGCATCACCCTGGTCTGCTTCCTGATCCAGTTCGCCACTGGGTTTGCGATGACCTTCTATTACAAGCCCACGGTGGCTGAGGCCTACACCTCGGTTCAGTACCTCATGACCGACGTCAGCTTCGGCTGGCTGATCCGGTCCGTGCACCGCTGGAGCGCCTCGATGATGGTGCTGATGCTGATCCTGCACGTGTTCCGCGTCTATCTCACCGGTGGCTTTAAGCGCCCCCGGGAGCTCACCTGGGTCACCGGCGTCACCATGGCCGTGATTACCGTGTCCTTCGGAGTCACCGGCTACTCCCTCCCCTGGGACCAAGTGGGCTATTGGGCCGTGAAAATCGTGAGTGGTGTGCCTGCAGCGGTACCTTTCGTCGGCGACTTCATGGTCGAGTTGCTCCGCGGTGGCGAGAGCGTCGGCCAGGCCACCTTGACCCGCTTCTACAGCCTGCACACCTTTGTCATGCCCTGGTTGCTGGCGGTGTTCATGCTCATGCACTTCCTGATGATTCGTAAGCAAGGCATCTCCGGTCCCTTGTGATCTGATTTTTCCTTCTACGCTCCAGCAAACAACGTCCCCCCTGAGATCCCTGCTTCCGGCCATCAGCCATGCACATCCTTAAAAAGCCCGACCTCACCGATCCCGCCCTGCGCGCCAAGCTCGCCAAGGGCATGGGCCACAACTATTACGGCGAGCCCGCCTGGCCCAACGACCTGCTCTACATGTTCCCGGTGGTGATCCTCGGGACCATTGGCTGCATTGTTGGCCTGGCGGTGCTTGATCCAGCCATGCTCCTGGACAAGGCCGATCCCTTTGCAACCCCCCTGGAAATCCTTCCTGAGTGGTACCTCTACCCGGTCTTCCAGATCCTGCGCGTGGTGCCCAACAAGCTGCTGGGCATTGCCCTCCAGACCATGATCCCCTTGGGCTTGATGCTGGTCCCCTTCATCGAGAGCTTCAACAAGTTCCAAAATCCTTTCCGCCGTCCAGTGGCGATGTCGGTGTTCCTGTTTGGCACCTTCTTCACCATCTACCTGGGCATCGGTGCTTGCCTGCCCATCGACAAGTCCCTCACCCTGGGCCTGTTCTGAAGCCATTCACTACCCGAGAGCTCACCCGTCATTTGGTGGTCACCCTTTCCTCAACCGCGGCCTCGGCCGCGGTTTTTTTGTGTCCCTAGGTGGCCCCGAGATCGAGGATCGTGGCATCCGATGGCTTCACCCGCAGCAGGTGGTGCATCAACAGGAAGCCCACCACGGTCCAGGTTTGGTAGGTGCGGGCCTGTTGGCCGATCCAGGCCCCGGTGGGCCCATCGAAATATTCGGCCCATTCCTGCCGCGGCAATTGGCTCAGCTGGCTCCGGTAGCTCTCCTCCAGCAGTTCATGCATTTGGTCCATCAGCAAGCCATCGGCCTGGGGATGCTGCTGTTGATAGAGCAGGATCGCCCCCCCAAGAAACCACAGCAGACTCGGCCAGTGGCCCCCGTTGTGATAGCTCCAGGGCCAGTTTTTGGGATCGGAGCCAGTTTTGTTGCGCCACTCATCCAGGTCCATGGGCGGATGGCAGATGCGCATCGGCATCTGGGCCATGAGGTCCTTGCGGTTGTGAAGCACCAGCCGAAACAGGGCCCGCTGCTTGGGGGGGGTCAGCAAACCAAACAGGCAGGCGAGGGAATTCCCCAGGCTGTAGAAGCGGAAGTCGGGGCGCCCGGTGCGCATGTTGCCGATTAAATAGCCGCCCTGGTTGTCGAGCCATTCCTGGAGCCAGGAGGGCACCACCTGGGGTTGCACATTGAATTCGTTCTCCCCCTGCTGTTCGCCGAATTGCTCGGTGGGTCGCCGCCGCAGCATCTGCATGGTTTTGCTGGTGACCCAGTAGTGCTTGTAGAGAAATCCGCGCAAATCCTGAATCCACTGGCGGGTGAGCACCAAGCGTTGCTCCAGTAGCCGACTCATCGAGCCCTTCTGGGCCAGGGCCATCAGTTGATAGCAGCTGCGCAGGCAGCCAAACAACAACACCTCCACCTCCAGGGGGGCGCCCCACACATCCATCGGGCGGTCAATCATGAAGGCGCAGTCGGGCACAAACAGCACCGGTGTGCCTTCAAACGTGGGGTGGAGCACCAAGTCGAGCAGCAGTTGCACGCCCCGTTGGACGTTCTGGTTGGTGCCGAAGCCGTAGTCGTGGCTGCGTTGCACGTAGAGCCAGCAGAGCACCGGCCACCAGAGGGTTGCATCCACCGATGAGATCCGGCCGATGGAGCGCTGGCCGTAATCGGCGACCAGGGAGCCATGCTGCTCCACAAAGCTGGTGGGGAAGATCCCCCTGGTTTGGTAAGCGCTGCTTTGCAGTTCCAAGCAGATCGTCAGGAAGTGGCGCACGATCCCGTAGCGCCCCTGCAGCAGCAGGTAGAGCATCACGGGCACGTTGTCGCGCACAAACACCTCGCCGTAATTGACGGCTCCGCTTTTGCCTGGATGCTCCAGGGCCGCCACCGAACCCACGATCTCCCCCCGCACCCGCACCAAACTGCGCTCGAAATGGGCATTGGCGATGGCCACCACGGTCTCTTCATTGGTGCCGCCTAGGCCGCGCAGTTGCTCCTGGCTGAGAGGCGGTTTCATGGCAATCCCTAGGGGCCTCCGGTGGGATCGATCCACCACCAAAACCCTAGAAACGCTGCCGTTCCCTGACGGGGTCCCAGTTCTGGAGCGCTTTTGCCTGGGCGTGCTGTCGCCTACAGCACCAAAAACTTGCCGCTTGGTTAAGGGCGGTGTTATGGTTTTGAACTGCGCCGGAACGGGATGAACCCCGAACTGAGCGTGGGGCCAGTTCAGAGATGAATTGGTGGCTTACGAGACTGGGAGGCGCGAGCCGACGGTGTTGTAAGTTTTCTAGGTCGCTGAGAGGCGACGGCTACCGAGAGCTTCCCGAGAGGGGAGTGGAGGGAGCTGAACCTGGACAACCGAAAAGTTTAGGAACTGACG
>CANHGA010000137.1 GCA_947460085.1 Synechococcaceae cyanobacterium | reverse complement strand
TGGTGAAGATGCGGACCAGGCCGCTGCGGCCGTGTTGCCCCCACGCTGGGGGACAGGCACCCGTTTGGTGGTGATTGATCAAGAGGAGCAATACCTGCGCCTTGAGGGCCTCCCCTGCGATTCCCATCCCCCCAGCCTGTCGCTGCTGCGCCAGTTTTCAGCACCGGTGAAGCTCGAGATGGGCCGCCCCACCAGCGAGTTGGTGCACCTGCTGGCCTGCGACAGCGATCCCTTTTCCCGTTGGGATGCGGGCCAGCTGCTGCTGAGGAAGGCGGTGTTGGCTCGGGCTGCCGGCCAAGCCGATGGCCTGTTGGAAGAGGAGTTGGTGGATGCCTTTGCCCGGATCCTGGCGGATCCGTTGCTGTCGGAGGCGAGCCGCAGTGTCCTGTTGGCGCTGCCCGGCATGGCCGAGCTGGAAGATGCCGTAGCGGCCCAGCACCAGGTGCCTGACCCCCCGGCCCTGTTTGCGGCCCTGATGGCTCTGCGACAGCGCTTTGGCGAGGCCTTGGCCGATCCCTTGGGGCAAGCTATGGAACGCTGTCGCCCCCAGTGGGAACTGGCCTGGCCCCAGGGCAACGGGGATCGGCTGCTCACCGGGGTGGTTTGGAGTTGGCGCTGCGCCGCCGGGGACCCTGGGGTGAAGAAGTCGGCCTGCGAGGCCGTGTCGGGGCCGTCGATGACCTTGGCCCGGGCCGGTTTGCGGGCCCTCAATGGCCATCCAGGGGCTGAACGGGAGGACGCCATGGCGGTCTTCTTTGTCCGCTGGCAGGACAGGCCGGTGATCCTCGATTCCTGGTTTGGCCTGGAGGCCTCGGCCCCCTTCGCCGATGGGCTGGAGCGGGTGGCCCGCCTGCTGGAGCATCCCCGCTTTGATCCGGCCGCCCCCAATTCCGTGCGGGCGGTGCTGGGTGGTTTGGCCGGTAACACCCCCGTGTTCCACGCGGCGGATGGCTCGGGGTATCGCTTTATGGCCGAGCAGATCGCTGGGCTGGATCAACGCAATCCGATCACCGCCTCCCGTATGGCGAAGGTGTTGAGCCGTTGGCAGAGCTACGGCGAGCAGCGCGGTGGCCGCATGCGGGAGGCCCTGGAGCAGTTGGCAAGCTCAGGGCTCTCCACCAACACCCGCGAGGTGGTGGAGCAGTGCTTGGGTCGCCCTGGGTAAGGCTTGGCGAATCCGGCTTGCCTCCACCAAGTTTTGGGCTCGAGCTCATCGGCTCAAGGTCATGGGTGGCAGAAGCGGCGGTGCTGGAGAGCTGGCGTGAATCTGCTGGAAGGCTTGCCTTCGCAGGGAGGCCCCTTCCGGGCCGGCGTATTGGCCCCAAAGCCCTTCCCAGTAGAAATAAATCACGCCATGGCCCTTGGCGTTGGCGATCTGCACCCGCTGGTTTAGGTCGTCCATGGGGGTGGTGCGCCCCCCAAATCCAGCCAGGATGCCAATTTCTACAGGGATTCCCCAGCCGCTGGCCTTGACCAGGGCCGGCTGCTGGAGATCTTTGGCAAACCCCGCCACGGAGTAGGCGTAGTTCTGCACCACCAATTCATCGATCAGTCCGCCGAGGGACCAGAGCTCCCAGTCCTGGAGCCATTTGTTGTAGGCAAAGCGAAAGGGCCCCGGGGACAGGCTCACGTAGGCCCGGCCTGTGCCCTTGGTTTTGAGCACCTGCCTCAGCTCCCGGAGCAGGTCGGTGAGCCGGTGGCGCCGCCAGGTCATCCAGGCCCGATCGGCCCCATTCAGGGGGGGATCATTGCCGGTGTCCTTGCGGTAGAGCGCCCGGGTGTAGGGGTCGTAGCCAAGATCGACGGGCCAGGCGAAGTGGTCGTCGAGCTGGATGCCATCGACGCTGCAGCGCCGCACGATTTCGCCAATCAGGCCGATCAAGCGTTGGCGCACGCCGGGATGGGCGGGATTGAGCCACACCATCGCCTTGCCATGCATGCTCACGCTGCTGGAGCCATCGCTGGCCTGCAGGATCCAGTCGGGGTGTTGTTGCACCACGGCGGCATCGGCGGGCTCCATCAATCCGTACTCCAACCAAGGAATCACCTGCATGCCGCGTCGATGGGCCGCTGCCGTCATGCGGCAAATCGGATCCAGGGCCCTGGATCCGCTGCCGTTGGTTTGGGATTGCGCCTGGGCCAGGGCCGGCTCGATGGGGGCAAAGGCGGAGCGGTGGAAGGTGCTTCCCCGGCTCCACACGTTGGGATAGAGGGTGTTGAAGCCGGCTTCGGCCAGCTCGGCCACGGCCCGATCAATCCTGCCGTTGTCGTAGTACAGCGGGCTCGGGCTGTTGGTGAGCCAGACGCCAACCCGCCTGGTCTGGCCCCAGGCACTGCCGCACCCCAGCAGGCTGGCCAGGCCAAGGGTGGAAGCGGCAAGGCTGGCCAACAGCCTCTTTCCCATCGAAGCTTTAGTGGTGATCAGCGAAACATGGAGCTCACGGAGCTCTCTTCGTGGATCCGCCAGATGGCTTCGCCCAGCATCGTGGCCACGGAGAGCACCTGCAACTGGGGGAAGCGCCGTTCTTCGGGCATCGGAATACTGTTGGTGACGATCACCTCCTCAAACAATCCCGGTTCGGAGAGCCGTTCGATGGCCGGGGGTGAAAAGACAGCGTGGGTGGCACAGGCCAGCACCCGGGCGGCCCCTTGCTTGCGCAGCAACTTGGCTCCCTGGCAGATGGTGCCCCCGGTATCGATCATGTCGTCGATCAAAACCGCCGTTTTGCCGGCCACATCGCCAATCACGGTGAGGCTTTCGGCCACGTTGTGGGCCGAGCGGCGTTTGTCGATGATGGCGAGGGGGGCATCGCCCAGTTGCTTGGCGAAGGCCCGGGCCCGGGCCACCCCGCCCACATCCGGAGACACCACCACCAGCTCACCAAGGTTGCGGGTGTTGAGGTAATCCACCAACACCGGCGAGCCGTAGATGTGGTCGCAGGGAATGTCGAAGTAACCCTGGATCTGGGCCGAGTGCAGGTCCATGGCCAGCACGCGGTCAACTCCCGATTTGGCCAGCAGGTTGGCCACCAATTTGGCGGTAATCGATTCGCGGCCAGCGGTTTTGCGGTCGGCCCGGGCGTAGCCGTAGTAGGGCACCACCGCGGTGACCTGGCGCGCCGAGGCGCGCTTGCAGGCATCCACCATGATCAACAGCTCCATCAGGTGATCGTTCACCGGAGCACAGGTGGGCTGGATCAGGAAGACATCGCAGCCGCGGATCGATTCCTGGATTTGGATGTACAGCTCGCCATCGGCAAACCGCTTGATCACCCTGGGGCCATCGGGCACGCCCAGGTAGGCGCCAATTTCCTTGGCCAGCTCTTGGTTGGAGGTGCCACTAAACAACCGCAATCGCCGGGTGTCGTGGCTGGACTGGGGCTGCTGGCCCTCGTTGGCGACCCGATCAGCAGTCAAGAAACTGGTCACGACGGGCGAGGGGGCGTCGGCTGAAACCCGATGGTAGAAGCGTGCCGGCCCCCTCACCAGAAATAGCAATGACCCTTTTGGTGGTACTCAGTGCGGGACCCGCCGCCCAGGTGAAGGCCCTGCAGGCGGACCTGGGGCAGCCCTTGGCCCTGGCGCTGCAAGGGACCTGGGACGACCGCTGGCAGCACCTGGGCCAAGGAGACGATCCCAATAGGGCCCTGCAGCAGCTCCAGCCCCCAGCTGGGGAGCCAGCGCTAGGGCCGAGGCCCGCTTTGCTGGGTCTGCCCCTGGATCCCGGGTTGCCCCTGGCCGGTGGTGGCCACTGGGCAGAGGCCCTGGGGGCCTGGCGCCAATCGGCGCTGCTGGTGTTCAGTTCTGACCAGCTTCAGACAGGAGTTCCGGCGGCCATGACAGCCCTGTTGAAAAACTGGCAGGTGCCTTTGGTGGGGCTGGTCCAGTGGGGAGAGCCCTGGGCATCGGCGGAGCGTTGCCGCGATGGTTTGCCCTGGCTCGGTGCCCTGCAGGCTGATCAATCTCCCTCTGGGCAAGCCTCCCTAGACCAATCCGTGGCCCTGCGATCGGCCCTGGATTTGGCGCTGCGCTGCCGCCTGAACTAAGCAGGGTCGACCGGCTCGAGTCGGCTAGGGGCTGGGCCACAGGGGGCTAGGGGCAGCGCTGGCGATATGACGCAGGGCAGCGCGCTTTGTGCCCAAGCCACCAGGGCGTTGTTTTGGGTCTCTAAGCGCTGAGGTGGGAACCGCTGATCTATCCAGCGGTGCCAGGGGAATGCTGCTGAATTGCACGGTGTCCGGTTGGGCCAAGCCAGCGGCCAGCAGGCTGAGGATCTCGGCCTCGCTCAAATTGGTCGTCACCTGACCCTGCAAATTGCGCACCAAGGCTGGGATCCGTCCCAGTTGGGCAGGGATGGCCAATTCCTGGAGCAGGCTTCTGGCCACCTCCTGCTGGTTGTCCTGGCGGCTGTCGTCGGGATTGAGCGGATCGCGGAATCGGACCAGCTGTTCGATGGGACGGCCATGGAGTTTTTGCAGGCCGCCATCCAGCTGGATGGTCAGGTTTTGGCTTTTGTCGCCGTAGCGCATTTCCATGGGTGGATTGGCGTTCACCCCGCCAAGGCCATCCACCAGTTCCCTTAAGCCTGCGCGGCTGATCACCACGTAGCGCTCGGGTTGCTCCGAAGGCAGCCCCACCAGTTCCCGCACCGCATCGGCGGTCAGGGCAGGACCGCCGATGCGATACAGCGTCCCGAGTGGTTGCGGGGCCCGTTGCCCAGGGAGTTGTACCGCCAGGCTGGGGGGGATGGTGAGTACCTGGAGCGGGCCAGAGGGGTTGATGCGCAGCAGCATCAGGGCATCGTTGTTGGCTGGCCCCAGGGGGGCGGCTCCGTTGAGGGGATCCCTGAGCCGGTCTGAATCCACCCCAATCACCAGCAGCGTGATCGATCGGGTGGGCGCTTTGGCCAGATCGGCGGCGGTGAGGGTCTTCGGGGCTTCCTGGGAGCGATCGGCTTCAGGCCAGATCTGGCCGAGGAGTGCGAGGCCACCGGCCAGGCCCAGGCCCGCTGCTCCAAGGCGAAGGGCTACCCGCTTACGCCTTGAAGGCACTGGCTTTTTGGCGGGTGTGGGGCGTGGGGCCATGGGGTGTGACGCGCCCGAGCAACGACAGAAGCGACCACTTTGGCCCAACTCCGTTGGTGGCACCCGATAGCGTTGCGGGGCAGATAGGGCCCCGATGGTTTCGATTGCTCCCCATGAGCGGGCCAAGCCCTTGGCGAAGGGCAGTACCTACCCTGCCAAGGATCTCTGCAGCCAGTGCGGGCTTTGCGATAGCCGCTGGGTGGCCTACGTGCGCCAGGCCTGTGCCTTTTTGAACCAGCAGTTCGAGTCGATGGAGGAGCGGGTCCACGGACGGTCCCGCGACCTCAACAACGAAGACGAGCTCTATTTCGGCGTCAGCCAGCGCATGCTCAGCGCGCGCCTGCGCCAGCCCATCGAGGGCGCCCAGTGGACGGGGATTGTCAGCCGGATTGGCGTTAGGGCCCTGGAAACCGGCCTGGTGGATGCGGTGTTGTGCGTGGGTCAGAGCCCCGACGATCGCTTTACCCCGGTGCCGGTGCTGGCCCGAACCCCCGAGGAGGTGCTGGCATCCCGGGTGAACAAGCCCACCCTCTCCCCAAACTTGGAAGTGCTGGAGCAGTTGCCCGGCAGTGGGATTCGGCGCTTGATGGCCATTGGCGTGGGCTGCCAGATCCAGGCGCTCCGCGCGGTCGAGGCCACCCTGCCCTTGGAGAAGCTCTATGTACTGGGTTTGCCTTGCGTTGACAACGTCAGCCGCGACGGCTTGCAGACGTTCCTGGAGAGCGCCAGCCGCTCCCCGGCAACGGTGGTGCACTACGAGTTCATGCAGGATTTCCGCGTCCATTTCCGCCATTCCGACG
>CANHGA010000136.1 GCA_947460085.1 Synechococcaceae cyanobacterium | reverse complement strand
TCAGCCAGCCGCCCAGGGCCAAATAGGCCGTGGGGAACAGCAGCAGACCAGACCAGCCCACAAATACGAAGCGGTCGCGCTTGAGCCAGTCATCGAGGACGTCGAACCATCCCCGTGCTGCTGGCGCGCGCCCTACAGCGATCGTCATGGTGATGAAGCGGTGCGGAAAACCCGCGAAGGCGGTGGGATACCGGGGGATCGTAACAACGTGATTGGGCATCGCGAGACCGTTTGAAACGGGCTGAAACCCCAGGGCTGGATTGATTTTTAGGTATTTCTGCAGATTTCGAGCCGCGGGCGTTAGCTCGCACGCCAAGATGGCCGGCTATTGCACCCCCTTTTTGCAGATGGCCCCCACCGCCGCACCATCTCCTGCGGTCGATGCCAATGCGAGCGACCTGCTGGAGCAGTCGGTGCTTGGCTCTCGGCGCTTGTCCAACGTCTTGGTGGCCTCGGTGGTGACCACCGGCGGCCTGGGCTTCCTGCTGACCAGTGCTTCGAGCTTTCTCGGTAAAGACCTGCTCCCCATTGGCCATCCCGCCGAGTTGGCCCTGGTGCCCCAGGGCTTGGTGATGGGCCTCTACGGCTTGGCCGCCATGCTCCTGGCCACCTACCTCTGGACCGTGATCGGCATCGATGTGGGGGTGGGCTCTAACCGTTTTGACCGCAAGGCCGGCACGGCCACCATCACCCGACGGGGCTTCCGCCAATTGATTGAGGTGGCGATTCCCCTCCGGGACATCCAATCGGTGAAGGTGGATGTGCGTGATGGGCTAAGCCCCCGACGCCGCATTTCCCTCAAGGTGCAGGGCCGCCGCGACATGCCCCTGACCCGGGTCGGCGAGCCCATGCCCTTGGCCGATCTGGAGCTCTCTGGCGCCCAACTGGCCCGCTTCCTGGGCGTGCCCCTGGAGGGTGTCTGATGCAGGCCCATTCCCGTTCACCCCTTGGGTTCTGGATGTCGAGGCTGTTGCTGGGCGGTCTGCTCTTGTTGGCGCCCCTTGCCCTCACGGCTTGCGCGGCAGAGAACACCAATACCGATTTGGGCTGTCGTGCCACGAGTGCTCCTTGCCTGAAGGGGGGCGCCACCGTGGAGCTGCTCACCAGCAAAGGGGAGGTGCAGATTCAGCTCGATGGAGATGCGGCTCCGCTGACCGCCGGCAATTTTGTTGACCTGGTCAAGCGCGGTGTCTACGCCGGCACCGTCTTCCATCGGGTCGTGCGCGATCCCGTGCCCTTTGTGGTCCAGGGCGGTGACCCCGCCAGCGCCGATCCCAAGGTTCCCGCCAGTCAATACGGCACCGGCAGCTTCATTGACCCTGTCACTGGGGTGTCCCGGTTGATCCCCCTGGAGATCAAGCGCAGCGATGAAGCCCAGCCGCGCTACGGCGAGCCCGTTACCACCCCTGGTGTTACCCGGCAGTTGGCCTTGGCCCACCAACGGGGCGCGGTGGCCATGGCCCGTTCCGCGGATCCGAATTCGGCCAGCGCCCAGTTTTATGTTGCTCTCCAGGCCCTGCCCGAGCTGGATGGTCGCTATGCGGTGTTTGGCCGGGTGAGCAAAGGTATGGAGGTAATCGACAAGATCCAGCAAGGCGACAAGATCACCTCGGCCAAGGTGATTGCCGGCGGCACCCTCGTGCAGGGCCAGCCCTAGGTGGTGCGGGGCCAGCCCTAGGCAGGCACCCGCTTCTCCAAGTCGGTGGTTTTGAGGTAAGCGGTGTTAACCCCCGAAGCCCGCTCGAGCGAGATCCTGCCGGTTCTGGCGATTTCGAGGATGCCGTAGCCCTCCATCACCTGCTCGAGGGCCACGAGCTTGCCGGGGTCACCCACCACCTCAAGGGTGAGGGCGTTGTCGGCCACGTCCACGACGTTGGCGCGAAACACCTGGGCTAAATCGAGGATCGCGCTGCGGGTTTCGGCGGGTGCCGAGACCTTCAGCAGCATCAGCTCCCGCTCCACGGCGGGAATGGTGGAGAGATCAATCACACCGAGCACATTGACCAGCTTGTCGAGCTGCTTGGTCATCTGCTCGAGGGTGTGATCGTCGCCGGCGACCACCATCGTGAGGCGGGAAACCCCCGATTTCTCCGCCGGGCCCACGGCCAGGCTTTCGATGTTGAACCCCCGGCGGGCAAAGAGGCCCGAGATGCGGCTGAGGGCACCGGATTCGTCTTCAACCAGCACCGAGAGGGTGTGCTTCATCTGCTGGGATGCCCAGGCTGCGGCGATCTCCAAATTATGCAGGCCACTCCATCCCCTGCCCAACAAGTTCCTCGAGCCAGCCCAGCAGGGCCCCGTTGAAGGCCTCGGGCACTTCGTCGTGGGGGCAGTGGCCGCTGTGGTCCAGCACCACCAAGGGCACGTCGGGCCGAACCCAGAGCACCTGATCGGCCACCTGCATGGGCACCAATTGGTCGCGCCGGCCCCAGATCAGCAGCAGGGGGCACCGCAGGCGTTGCAGGAGGGCTGGGGCGGTGGCTCCATGGGGCCTGAGGGCCATGGCGATGCTCATGGCCCTCAGGGAGCGCACGGCGCCGGGCCGCCGCGCAGGTTTGGCAATCACGCGATGCAGCTCTTGATCGCCAACCACGGCGGTGGCATAGGCCGATTGGATCCCCAGATCCAGGAGTGGTGAGTGGGCCAACAACGGCACCAGCAGTTCCAGGGGCAACAGGCGACAGAGCAGGATCACCAGCCAGCGCTTCAGCCGCCGGCGCCAGGGGCGCCGCCTCGGGGGCCTGGAGGGCCTGGCCATCACCAGGGTGGGATCCGGCAGCGGGGAGGCCACCACCGCCCGCACCCAGGTGGGAAAGAACACGGCAGCACTCAGGGCCACCAATCCCCCCAGGGAGTGGCCCACCACCACCGCCGGCCCTTGCACAACCTCTTCGAGGAATCCCTGCACCTGGCGGGCCCAGAGCCGGTTGTCGAGCCAGAGGGCCGGCTGACTGGAGGCGCCAAAGCCCACCAGATCAAGCCCGTACACCCGCCAGCCAGCGGCGGCGATGGCATGGGCATTTCCCCGCCAGTGGCCGCTGCCGGCGGCAAAGCCATGCAGCAACACCAGGGGCGGGTGGGCCGGATCCCCCAGGACCCGCCAGTGGCAGCGTTGGCCCTGCCAGCGCCAATGGGCATGGACCCCCCACTCGGCGCCGCCGGCGATGGCCCACTCCGAGTTGCCGGGCACCGAGGCGTCAGGCTGGGTCTCGGCACTCCCCACGGTCGGTCTCCTGATCCCTGTCACTGCTGATCACTATTGCGAAGGAGCTGCGGATCTGCGCCTGGGCGATGGCTTTTTTCGGCCCGCATCTCGGCCATCGCGGGATCTGGGCGTGCTTCTTGCCCGCATGTTGGCGGGCCAGGGCCCGTTGCGGGTGCTTGATGGGATGGCTGGCTGCGGCATCCGCGCCCTGCGCTACGGCCTGGAGGCGGGGGCTAGCGAGGTTTGGGCCAATGACGCCGATCCCAACCGACTGCCCCTGCTGGAGGCCAACCTGCAGCCCTTGGTTGGCGCCAGGGTGCGCACTACGGCCCTAACGGCCCAAGCGCTCTTGGCCTGCTGCCTGCAGCGCCAGGAGCGTTTTGAGCTGGTGGACCTCGATGCCTTTGGCTGCCCAACAAGCCTCGTGCCCCTGGCCCTGGAGGCGGTGAGTTTTGGCGGCGCGCTCTACCTGGCCAGCACCGATGGCCGTTCGTCCACGGGCCACGACCGATCCGCCGCCATTCGCCATTGGGGGGCGGCGGCCCGGGCCCATCCGGCGAGCTGGGAGCTGGCGCTGCGGTTGCAACTGGGGGCCGTGGCGCGGGCGGCCTGGGCCATGGGCCGGGGCATCGAACCCCTGTTCAGCTTTAGCGAGGGGCGCACCTTCCGCACGGCCGTCCGGGTGGTGCGCCTCTGCGCCAGCCGGGAAGAGGCCCAACTCGGCTTGGTGGCCCTCTGCCACCGCTGCGGGGATCAACAGGTGCAGAGCCTGCTGCGGTTAAGGCAATGGCAGCCTTGTTGTGGGAGCACGGGTGAGGCCGCTGGTGAGCCCTTGCCCTTGGCGATTAGCGGCCCCCTTTGGATTGGTCCGCTGCAGGAACCGGGGCTGTTGAACCAGATGGCCGCCCTGGCGAGCCAGCCAGCAGTCAACCAATCAGCAGTGGGTCGTGTCGCCTTGAAGTTGCTGGCGGCGTTGGCCGCCGATCCAGGGGCGCCCGCCCGCTGTTGGCCCACGGCCGACCTGGCCCGCCGGCTCAAGCAAGGCCCACCGCGGCTGGATCTTTTGGTGGAGGCGTTGCGGTTCCAGGGGGCCCAGGCCTGGCCCAGTGGGGTGATGGCGGGGCAGTTGCGCAGCGATGCGCCATGGCCGCAGATCTTGCAAACCGCCCAGGACTTGGCCGCAAGGGCTACTGCAACTGCTAAATAAGGAACCAGTAACCGCCCCTCTGGTGCCAGCCCATGGCCTCTGAAATCTTCGGCATCGCTGCCATCTTTTGGGTGCTGATCCCCGTGGGGCTTGCCGGCGGAGCCCTGCTGCTCAAATTCGCCGACAACGACTAAGGCTCGCTTCAGCCCCTGGCGCCCCCCTAGGCTCAGCCCCGCTTGAGCAGGGTGGATGCAGGTTCTGGTAGTTGGTGGCACTGGCACCCTCGGCCGTCAGATCGCTAGGCGAGCGCTCGATGCGGGCCATCAGGTGCGCTGTGTGGTGCGTTCGCCCCGCAAGGCGGCGTTTTTACAGGAATGGGGCTGCGAACTCACCCGCGGCGATCTACTCGAGCCAGAGAGCTTGGATTACGCCCTTGAGGGGCAAGAGGCGGTGATTGATGCGGCGACCGCCCGGGCCACGGACCCCGGCAGTGCCTACGAGATCGATTGGACCGGCAAGCAAAACCTGTTTGCCGCCTGCCAGAAGGCTGGGGTGAAGCGGTTGGTGTTTCACTCCCTGCTCGATGCCGAGACCTATCCGGAGGTGCCCTTGATGCACATCAAGGCTTGTACGGAGCAGTGGCTGCAGGCTTCCGATTTCGACTACACGATCCTGCGGGGTGTGGCCTTCATGCAGGGCCTGATCAGCCAGTTTGCGATTCCGGTGTTGGAAAGCCAAACCGTGTGGGTGAGCGGCGCGCCGACGCCCATTGCTTACATGAACACCCAGGATGTGGCCCGCTTTGCGGTGGCCGCCCTCGACCATCCAGCCACCAGCCGCCAGGCGTTCCCGGTGGTGGGCCCGAGGGCCTGGACCACGAGCGAAATCACCCAGCTCTGCGAGCGCTCCACGGGCAAGGAAGCCCGGGTGTTTCGGGTGCCGCCGGTGCTGATTCAGGCCATGCGGGGGGTGACCAGCTTTTTCGAGGCCAGCCTCAATGTGGCCGAACGCCTCAGCTTCGATGCTGTGACGGGAAGCGGTAAGAGCCTGGATGCCCCCATGGAGGCCAGCTACGCCGCCTTTGGCCTGGATCCCGCGGAAACAACGGGCCTGGAGTCCTATCTCAAGGAGTACTACGACACGATTCTCAAGCGCCTGCGCGAGATGGAGGCCGACCTCGATAAGGACGCCAAGAAGAAATTGCCCTTCTGACCCCTGGTCAAGCGATCAGTGCGTCTGTACTATCTCTGCAGTGCGTGTGTTCGTCGATGTCGGTGGCCCAGATCAAGAACCTGCAGCGCCGCTTGGCCAATCTCGAGGGCGAGGCCGTCGATGAGCTCAACCGGGCCTGTGGCCATGAGCTCTGGCAAAGCTTGGGCTTCGATGCCCTCGACAGCCTGGAGGATCCCGACCGTCGTTCCCGGGCGAACTACTACTACGGGCAACTGCAGACCGTAAGGGAGCTAAAAGACGTGGTGGGCTGAGGTTTCAGCGATTGGCCTGGTTCCGCCTGGCGCTGCGTTGACGCTTGAACCATTCGCCCAGGCGCCCCCGCAGGGAGGCGAGGTGTCCCTCCCGCCTGCGAAAACGG
>CANHGA010000135.1 GCA_947460085.1 Synechococcaceae cyanobacterium | reverse complement strand
CTGATCGAGGAGGGGGAAGCCGAAGCCCGCGCCCTGGCCCCCGTGCTGGTCGGCCATCGTTTTGCGGGGGTCCTGGTGAGCCCCCTGCAACGGGCCCAACGCACCTGCGTCCTGGCGGGCTTGGCCAGCCAAGCGCAACCCTGCCCCGACCTGCAGGAATGGGATTACGGCCGCTATGAGGGCATCACCACCGCCGAGATCCGCGCCCATACCCCCCACTGGAGCCTGTGGCGCGATGGCTGCCCTGGCGGGGAAAGCGCCCCTGCCGTGCAGCAACGCTGTGAACGGGTGATTGCCCAAGCCGAAGCCCTGGCCCTGGGCATGGCCGGGCAGGGGGACCAGCCATTGGACCAGAAAGTGGCCCTTTTCGCCCACGGCCACATCCTGCGCAGCCTGGCTGGCACCTGGCTGGGTCTGGGTGCCCAAGGCGGGGCCCTACTCAGCCTGGCTACCGGCACCATCAGCGTGCTGGGACAGGAACGGGAGCAGCGCACCATCCTGCGCTGGAATATGCCAAACCACAGCTTGTAGCCGATGGGCGATCCGCAAACCACAGCGATGGGCCTGGGATCCCTACTGGCAGAGCTCTCGGCCTTTGGCCTGGCCATTGGCTTTTCTCCGATCCATATCGGCCTGCTGTTGCTGTTGCTGTTGGGCCCCAAACCGCTGCAAAGGGGCGGCTGGTTTGTGGTGGGCTGGCTGACAACCGCAGCCCTGGCCGTGATCCTGCTGCTCACCGTGGGCCATGGCCTGCTGCTCTCCATGGACAAGGGCACCAGCCATCGCACGGGGCTTGACCTGATTGCCGCCGGTGCCTTGATGGGCCTCGGCCTCAAGGAATTGTTGGGCACCAAGGAGGAGAGCGGCCCCCCTGGCTGGACCAACAAGCTCGAGAGCTTTTGCGCCATGCCCCTGCCTCTGTTGCTTGGCATCAGCGGATTGCTGGAGGTGGCCAGTCCGGATGATCTCTTCCTGTTTGCCAAGACAGCTGGCAGCCTCCTGTCCGCCGATTTGCCCCGCGGCCAAGAGCTCCTTGCCACCGGGTTGTTCAGCCTGGTGAGCGGCGCCCTCTTGCTTGCTCCCCTGCTGGCTTTGCTGGTTGTGGGAAAAGATCGGGTTCTGCCCCTGCTGGAGAACGGCAAAAGCTGGCTGTTTGCCAAGGGGGATCTGCTCGTGGGCCTGGTGAGCATCGGCTTGGCGATCTACCTGGGTTGGCAGGGGATTGGGGGTCTGCAGGCCTAGCTGGCTAACTGGGGGATTCGAGCCATTGGCGCCAGAGTTGGCCATCGGCAGGGGCCCGTCCCTCTGCCACCAAGGACACCGCCTGGCTGGCTCGGCTGACCGCCACATACACCAGTTGACGCCGCAGGACGTCGTCGCTGGGCCAAAAGACGTCGCCATCGACAAACACCTCCCCAAAGGTGCTCCCCTGGCTGCGATGCACGGTGAGAACCGCAGCCGGCCCAAGGGAGGCAAAGGCATCACGCACCAGGAAAAAACGCCGCCAGATGGCCTTGCCATCTTTTTTGCCGGCATCCCTGGCCTGTTGCCGCAGCCGCGCCAGCACGCCATCAAACGCTTTTCGGGAGTCCGATCCCAGGGGGGGGAGAAGGCGCAGGTTCATCTCGGTTTCGCCGGCCTCAACCGTGGCGGTGAGGGTCTCAATCACCGGCACGCCGATGCCCGGAAGGGCCGCCAAACCCAAATCGGCAAGGTCGCAGCGCTCCGGCGTGACATCGCGCACCACCACTTCCCGGTTGGAGCCCAGCACCATGTCGGGTTCTTCGCCGGCATCGTCGCCTTCGCGGCAGGCAGGCCCCATCACCGCAGAGCGGGTGATCAGCACCTCTCCGGGTAGCACGGGTAACTGGTCGGCCATCTCGCCGTGCAAGGCCCGACGGGCAATCGGCACCAGCTGCTCGAGGGAGCGGTTGGTGTAGCAAAGGATTCGTGCCAGGTCGGGGTTATCGGTTTCAGCGCTGCGGCGCAGGGCCGCCTGGGCAGCGGCCAGCCAGTCGGTGCGGTCCAGCAGGGCCACCATGCCCTCGGCCGAGCGAATGGGGGGGATCTGGGGCGGCCTGCGGCAGGGCAGAGCCCCCTCCCGCAGGCCCGTGGCCAGGCGCAGCACGGGCCCCTGGTGGCGCACCACCTGGGTGAGCTGGGCCTGGGTGGCGCGGCCCATGGCAAACACCGGGCTCTGGGGCTCCCCCACCGGGGGCAACTGGGCCGGATCGCCCACGAACACCAATCGGGTGCGAAAGGGATGGGCACAGCGCAGGGCGATGTCCAGCAAGGTGCTGTCAACCATCGAAGCTTCATCGATCAACACCAAGCCCAGGTGCTCCAGGGCCATGGCGGTTTGCTCGGTTTCCTCACAGCGCTCGAGATCCCCCTGGCGTTTGAGCTTGAGCCGCAGCAGCCGGTGGATGGTGGAGGGAAACCAGGTGGCTTGCAGCCTTGCCATCGCCAGATGACTCCTCAGCACCCCCACGGCCTTGTGGGTGGGTGCCCCCACGGTCCAACACAGGCCCGCCGCCTCGGCCTGGGCGAGAAACCGCATCGAGAGGAAGGTTTTGCCCGTGCCGGCATAGCCACTCAGCACAAAGGGGCTGCCATCCGCTGGGCTGGTGAGCCAATCGGAAAAGGCTGCGACGGCCGCTTGCTGATCGGTGGTGAGTTGGAGATCGGCGGAACTGGAGGGGAGGCTCACGCCAAGGGGCCCATGCCAGGTAACAACCTCTGCACCAGCTGCAGGGGAGATCCCAACAACACCAAACCAGGCAGGGCAATCAAGGGGCCGATCACGCTGCCCACCAGCACCTCAAGCTTGGTGTGGCCAAGATTTTCTTTCAGGGGCTTCTGGGCCTCGTCCTGGGCCTGGGAATTGACGCGGGCCGCCGTTAGGCCGGCCGCACGCCGTACCCCACTGGCGTCGTAGAGCACCACAAAACCCATGACGGCGGCCAGGGCAAAGAGGGGATCGTCAAAACCCAATTGCCAGCCCAGCCCAGCTGCCGTGCCCGTCAGCAAGGCCGAATGGCTGGAGGGCATGCCCCCGGTTTCCACCAGCACCTTGGGGTTCCAGCGGCGATGGACCACCAGTTCAATCACCAATTTTGAGAGCTGGGCGATCCCGCAGGCGGCCAATCCCCAGGCGAGGACGCCATTGCTAAAAAAAGCCTCGAGAGGGTTCATCGATCACGGCTCGTGATGTAGTCGGCCAAGGCCAACAGGGGGCTGGCTTGGCCGCTCCAGGGAGCGAGGGCAGCCTTGGCTTCTGCCACCAGGGCATCGGCCCGGAGGCGGGATTCTTCCAGGCCCAGCAGTTTGGGGTAGGTGGTCTTGTCGGCCGTGAGATCTTTGCCCGCCGTCTTACCCAGCACCTCGCTGCTGGCGGTGACATCCAAGATGTCGTCAATGATTTGGAAGGCCAAGCCAATGCCTCGGGCATAGGTGCGCAGGGCCGCCAACAGCTCGTCAGAAGCCCCGGCGATCAGGGCTCCACACACCACGCAGGCCCGCAAGAGAGCTCCGGTCTTGTGGAGGTGGATGTACTCGAGGGTTTCGAGATCCACCTGCTTGGCCTCACACTCGAGATCCACCACCTGGCCACCCACCAATCCGGGCGCACCAGAAGCAAGCGAAAGCTCACCCACCACCTGCAAGAGCCGCTCAGCGGGCACCCCGGCGCTGCGCAAAGCCACCATTTCAAAGGCCCTGGTCAGCAGGGCATCTCCCGCCAAGATCGCGTTGGCTTCGCCATAGACCTTGTGATTCGTCGGCCGGCCCCGGCGCAGGTCGTCGTTGTCCATGGCCGGCAGGTCGTCATGGATCAACGACATGGTGTGAACCATTTCCAGGGCCACCGCCGTAGGCATGGCCAGGGAGCGATCCCCCCCGGCCAGCTCACAGGCCGCCAGACAAAGGATGGGCCGCAGACGTTTGCCACCGGCCAACAGGGAATAGCGCATGGATTCCCGCAAGGATTCCGGCCGCTCCGGGCCCAGGGATCCATCCAGGGCCAGCTCCACCTGCCGGCGGGCTGCATCCAAATAGCCGCCAAAATCAAAGCCCGCAAGGGAAGCGTTGTCGGCCCCCGCACTGGCGGTGTTGTCGCTCCCCGCACTGGCGGTGTTGTCGCTCGTCGGGCTCACCGCCACCGCCATCGGGATTGCATTGCTGGAGCGGATTCTCTCAGGTACCCGCCCCCCTCACGGCAACAAGTCGGCCAAAGGGTTATCAAGCTGGCAGTGGCCACACCAGCTGCTGAAGGTGTTCACCAGCAGCATCGTGACGGTCATTGGGCCCACCCCCCCCGGCACCGGGCTAATGGCCCTGGCGATGGGCTCCACCTCTTCAAAGCGCACATCACCGCAAAGCCGGGCCTTCGCATCGGGTCCGGCTTCGGGGCCTGGCTCCAGCCGGTGAATGCCCACATCCACCACCACGGCCCCAGGTTTGACGTGGTCAGCGCCGATGATGCGGGGCTTGCCGGCAGCCACCACCAGCACATCGGCCTGGCGGGTGAGTTCTTCGAGCTGCTGGGTACGGGAGTGGGCCACCGTGACGGTGGCATGGGCCGCCTGCAGCATCAGGGCCATGGGCTGGCCCACCAGGATGCTGCGCCCCACCACCACCGCCCGCTTGCCAGCGAGTTCCACCCCGGCCTCAGCCAGCAGGGCCATCACCCCCGCCGGGGTGCAGCTGCGGGGGCCTGGCTCACCCTTTAAAAGGTGGCCCAGGTTGAGGGTGTGCAAACCATCGGCATCCTTGGCTGGATCAATGGCCGCCAGCAGGGGCCCCTCATCCAGGCCAGCCGGCAGGGGCAATTGCAGCAAGATCCCATCCACCTGGGGATCGGCATTGAGCCGTTGGATGGCGCCCAATACCTCCGCCGCGGGGGTGCTGGCCGGCAGATGGGCCCCCAGGTTGGTGATGCCAATGCGGGTGCAGGCCTTTTCCTTATTGGCCACATAGACCCCGCTGGCGGGGTCATCCCCCACCCGCAAGACCGCCAGACCAGGGGGCCGGCCGGCCCGGGCCAGGCGTTCAGCCACCGCGCCCTGCAAGCGCTGTTCGATCTGGGCCGCCAGCTGACGGCCGTCCAAGCGCATAGCCATGGAAAACCCCACACTCACAAACGCATCCTGCATCCCAGCTAGCGTTTGGCAAAGGTTTTGGCCAAGGTTTTGGCCTAGCGATGGTTTTGCGGCGACTCCGAAGCCTTTGGCGCCAACTGCTGCGCAGCGAACGGCCAAAACAACAGCCCGCCCTCTGGCGCAGCCGCGATATCGCCGCCGTGTTGCTGCTCTGCGCGGTGGTGGCCATGCTCTCCAGCTGGCCCTGGCTTGTGGAGCCGAGTCTCCAGGCCGGCACGCCAGCGCCCTTTACCGCCCGGGCCCCGAAGGCGGCCCGGGTGATCGACAGCACGGCATTGGAGGATCGCCGCGAGCAAATGCTGCACCGCACCACGGTCCAAGTGGTGGATCCCCAGGCCAGCAAGAACTTGATGGGGGCCCTGGAGGCCAAGTTGCTCGCGGTGGAACAACAGGCCGATGAGGGCCAATCCCAGGTGCAAACCATTGCCCTCACCCCGCAGGAACGGCAGTGGCTTAAGAGCCTTTCGCCTACCCAACTGAGCCAATGGCGGCGCGACGTGTTGCAGGCCGAATTGCGGATGCTGAGCCAGGGCCTCTCAGCCAGCGTGGCGGGCAACCAACTGCTGACAGCGGCGACCCTGCAATTGGAGGCCCTGCCAGCCTCTGGCCGTGATCTCGGGGCAAGACTGCTGGCAAGTGTGCTGGAGGGCCATTCCAATCTGCGCAGTGATCCCGGCCTGAGCCAGCGCCGCATTGAGGCCCTTATCACCCAACAGGGCATCCCAACCATTGCCGTGCAAGCCGGCGATCTGATCACCCGCCAGGGCGAAGCCATCACCCCCCAGGCCTTCGATGTCCTGGATTACTTCGGCCTGGTG
>CANHGA010000134.1 GCA_947460085.1 Synechococcaceae cyanobacterium | reverse complement strand
TTGGTAGAGCGCAAAGCGCTCGTTGAGCTCCCCTTGGGCTTGCTTGGTGAGGCTGCGGGCCTGGTCCGGGTGGCTGTACTGCAGCATCCGAAAGCGGTTTTCACCGGCCATGGCCTCCTCGAGCCCCAGGCTCGGGGGGCCGGAATCGAGTACCAGGGCAGGCAGGCCCTGGGCCCTGCGCCGGGGGTCGTGGCGGTAGAGCAGCCAGCGGCCGCTGGCGACGGCCTGCCGTTGCTGATGCATGCCCTTGGCCATGTCGATGCCGTGGGCAATGCAATGGGAGTAGGCGAGGATCAGGGAAGGGCCTGGGAAGGACTCCGCCTCCAGGAACACCCGCAGGGTGTGTTCGTCCCGGGCTCCCATCGCCACGCTGGCCACATAGGCGTTGCCGTAGGTCATTGCCATCAGGCCCAGATCTTTTTTGGCGGTGGTTTTGCCGCCGCTTGCAAACTTCGCCACCGCAGCCTTGGGGGTGGCCTTGGACATCTGGCCGCCGGTGTTGGAGTACACCTCGGTGTCGAGCACCAGCAGGTTGACGTTGTGGTTGCTGGCGAGCAGGTGGTCGATGCCGCCGAAGCCAATGTCGTAGGCCCAGCCATCTCCCCCCACGATCCAGACACTGCGTTTCACCAGATCAGCGCCCAGCTCCAGCAGCTCCCTCGCCCAGCTGTTGGCGTCCCCCGGTTGGTCGTGATCGAGCTGGTGGTGTAGCAGCTGGTTGCGTAGCAGCTTGTTGAGTTCATCGACCCGCTGGCGTTGCTCGTGGATGCCGGCCTCATCGCTTTGGTCAGCTTCGATGAGTGCCTGGATGAATGGATCTGTGAGGCCTGGGCCAGAGCCTGGGGCTGAACTCTGGCTGAGCTGGCGGAGTAGCTGTTCTGCCCTGGCCCGGCGTTGGTCGAAGGCGATGCGAAAGCCCAGCCCAAACTCGGCGTTGTCTTCGAAGAGGGAGTTGCTCCAGGCCGGCCCGCGCCCTTGCGGGTTTGTGGTCCAGGGCGTGGTCGGCAGGTTGCCGCCGTAGATCGAGGAGCAGCCGGTGGCATTGGCGATCACCATCCGATCCCCAAACAACTGGCTGGCGAGCTTGAGGTAGGGGGTCTCGCCGCAACCGGCGCAGGCCCCCGAAAACTCGAATAGGGGTTGCTGGAGTTGCTGCTGCGCGATGTGATGCCGATTCAATTGGCGGCGATCGGGATCGGGAAGCGAGAGGAAAAAACTCCAATGGCTGCGGCCCTGCTGCCGCAGCGGGCGCTGGGGGGCCATGTTGAGGGCCTTGCGCCGGGGATTGCTGTGATCCCGCGCCGGGCAGACCTCCACGCAGAGGCTGCAGCCGGTGCAGTCCTCCGCCGCCACCTGGATCGTGAACCCCTGGCCCTCCCAGGCTGGATCGTGGGCGGGGGCTGATCGAAAGCCTTCAGGGGCGCCCAAGAGCAGTTCTGGCTCCACGGTCTTGGCACGGATCACGGCGTGGGGGCAAACCATCACGCACTTGCCGCATTGCACGCAGAGATCGGGTTCCCAGATCGGGAGGGTCTCGGCGATATTGCGCTTCTCCCATTGGCTGGTGCCGCTGGCAAAGCTGCCGTCGCAGGGGAGTGCACTCACCGGGAGCTGGTCGCCGCGGCGCTGCAGTTGGGGCAGCACCAGCTCCCGGACTGCCGGTGGGGCCCCCTCAAAGGCACTGGGGATCCCAAGCCCCTCGCCGGAGTCCGGTTTGGTTGTGCCCGGTTGCGTTGCGCCTGCTTGGCCTGTTGCCTGTTGAGTCGGCGTAATCTCCCACAGGCCAGCGATGGCGGCATCGATCGCTGCCAGGTTGCTCGCCACGATGTGGCGTCCTTTTTTGGCGTAGCTGTGTTCGATGGCGGCGCCCATCGCCGCCAGGGCTTGGGCCATCGGCATCACCTCGGCCAGGGCGAAGAAGCACGCCTGCATCACCGTGTTGATGCTGGGGCCCAGGCCATGGGCCCTGGCGATCGAGGAGGCATTCACCGCAAACACCCGCAGCCCCTTGGCTTCGATGGCCCGTTGGATGCGCCCAGGCAGCTGCGACCAGCTCTGCTCCAGGGGCCAGGGGCTGTTCAGCAACAGGGTGCCGTGGGCGGCGGCGCTCTCGAGCAGGTCGAATTGCTCGAGGAAATCCCAGTGGTGGCAAGCCACGAGCTGGGCCTGGCGGATCAGGTAGGCCGAGCGGATGGGCTGGGGGCCGAAGCGCAGGTGGGAAACCGTGATCGATCCGGCTTTTTTGGAGTCGTAAACGAAATAGCCCTGGGTCTGGAGCCCGGTGGCTTCGCCGATGATTTTGATACTGCTTTTGTTGGCACTGACGGTGCCATCGGAACCCAGGCCATAGAAGATCGCCCCAAAGGTTGGGGAGCCTTTGCTTGGGCTCACCTCGTTGTCGAAGCTGCTGTCCAGCGCCAGCGAGAGGTGGGTGACGTCGTCGGTGATCCCCACCGTGAAGTGGTTCCTTGGTGGCGTGGCCTTGAGGTTGTCCAAGACCGCTTTCACCATGGCGGGGGTGAATTCCTTGGAGGCCAGCCCATAGCGGCCGCCCACCACCTGGGGCTTGGCGCCGCTCCAGTGCTCCCAAATCGCGGCGAGCACATCCAGGTAAAGGGGTTCGCCGGCACTGCCGGGCTCCTTGCAGCGATCCAGCACGGCGATGGCCCGCACCGTTGCGGGCAGGGCCGCCACCAGCCGTTCCATGGCCATGGGCCTGAAAAGGCGTACCTTCAAAACCCCCACCGCTTCCCCCCGGGCGATCAGCCCATCGACGGCCTCGCAGGCGGTTTCGCAACCCGAGCCCATCAGCACCACCACCCGCTCAGCGGCGGGATGGCCGTGGAATTCGAACAGGCGGTAGTGGCGACCCGTGAGTACGGCGAAGCGATCCATGGCGGCCTGCAGGTGGGCAGCGGCGGCGGCGTGGAAGGGGTTGCTGGCTTCGCGGGCTTGAAAGTGCAGGTCTGGGTTTTGGCTGGTGCCCCGCACCATCGGGTGATCGGGGGAGAGTCCCCGCGCCCGGTGGGCGCTGAGGGCCGCTGGTGGGATCAGCTCCTGCAAGGTGGCGTCGCTGATCAACGCCACCCGCTGGATTTCATGGGAGGTGCGAAAGCCATCAAAGGCATGCAGCACCGGAACCCTGGCCTCCAGGGTGGCGGCGGTGGCGATGGCGGCGAAGTCGCCGGTTTCCTGCACGCTGGCTGAACAGAGCAGGGCCCAGCCGGTGCCGCGGGCGGCCATCACGTCGCTGTGGTCGCCAAAGATCGACAGGGCGGAGGTGGCGATGGCCCGCGTGGCCACATGGATCACCGCGGCGGTGAGTTCACCGGCGATTTTGTAGAGGTTGGGGAGCATCAGCAGCAATCCCTGGGAGGCGGTGAAGGTGGTGGTGAGGGCCCCCGCCTGCAGCGCCCCGTGCACGACGCCGGCGGCGCCGGCCTCGCTCTGCATCTCCACCACTTGCGGCACCGTGCCCCAGAGGTTGGGCCGGCCCTCACTGGCCCAGCCATCGGCCCACTCGCCCATCGGCGACGCCGGGGTGATCGGGTAGATCGCCATCACCTCGTTGAGGCGATAGGCCACCCGCGCCACCGCTTCGTTGCCATCGATCCAGGCCCAGGCGCTGCTCATGGCGGGAGCTCCCCATCCAGCACCGCCAGGGCGAGCCCCACATGCACCATCAGCCGATCACCGATGCGGGCCTCGGGCAGGCAGGCCAGGCTCACCTGCCGCAACACGCCCCCAAAGCTCACCTCGCCCATCCGCCAGAGGGGGTCGGGATGGTCGTTGATCTCAACCAACTCACCCGCTACAGCCAGACACATACGGGCGCCTCAAGCTGGGCTGATCAGGGTCTAGGCGGGGTTTCTTGCTCTCCGGCGCCTCCTCCGCCGATCTGCCGCAGTAACTGCCCAACCGGCAGCGCTGCGTCGTTGCAAGGCAGCTGCTGGGGCCACAGGCCTTGAACGCCCCGCTGCTCGAGAGCCCTCACCGTCTGCTCCAGTAGCAGTTGGTTTTGAAAGCAACCTCCGGCCAGAAACAGCTGGCCAACCCCGAGATCCCCGGCGAGTTGGCCAATCCCCTCGGCTAGGGCGAGGTGAAAACCCAGGGCAATGGTGCTGGGCGGAACCCCAGCGGTGAGATCCGCGAGCACCCCATCGAGCAAAGGCCCCCAATCCAGCTGCCATGGCGCTTGCGGTAACCCTTGGCGCCGAATGGGGATGCGGTAGCGGTTGGCTTTTAGGGGCATTTTTTCCAGAGCCCCATTCTCGACCGCTATAGCTTCCTGCGCTAGAGCCTCTAGGGCCATGGCGGCCTGGCCCTCGTAGCTGCAGCGTTGCTGCAGCCCCAACAGGGAGGCCATGGCATCGAAGAGCCGGCCCACGCTCGAGCACCGCGGGCTGTTGATCCGCTGCTCGATGGCTTGGCCAAGCAGCTCCAGCTCATCTGGGCTGTAGGCCTGCAGCGTGGATCCCGCCGGGAGGGAGGCGGCCAACCCCGCCAGATGGGTGCGCCAGGACGCGCCTAATCCTGCAACCAGTAGGCCAAGGGCGGCCCGGCGGGGTTCGCGCAGGGCCTGTTCGCCCCCGGGTAGGGGAAAGGGCCGCAGCTGGGCCAGGTGGGTGAACCCCCCGCTGTTAAAGGCGAGGCATTCCCCGCCCCAGATGCTGCCGTCCGGGCCAAGGCCGGCCCCATCCCAGGCCACACCAACAGCTAGCCCTTGCTCGGGTGATCCATCCTGTTGTGATCCGTGCTCAGCCAGGCAGGCCAGCAGGTGGGCGTGATGGTGCTGAACGCGATGGATTGGGAGCCCACTGGAGAGGGCAAGCTGCTCCGCGACTTGGCTTGAGACATAGCCGGGGTGTTGGTCGCAGACAATCGCCCGCACCGTGCAGCCATGGCGGTCAATCCATTGCCCCAGGGTGTGGCGCAGGTGCTGCTCGCCGGCGCTGGTCCCGAGGTTGCCGAGCTCCGGGCTGAGCAGGGCCAGCCGCCTGCCGAAGGGGCCAGCGATGGCTATGGCAAAGCTGCCCTTCTGGTGGGCCCCCAGGGCGAGGTTCGGCGTTTCAGGGCCAGGGTCGCCCGGTAGGGGGATGGCCAGGGGAGCCAAACCGCGGCCCAGCCGTAGCACCATCGGCCGTCCTGCGCCCACCCGCATCACGGAGTCGTCGAGGCGGTTGACAATCTCAAGGCCATGGCACAAAACCCCATCCGCCAGGCTCGCCAGGAGGGAGCCATCGGCGCGGGCATCCCGGCAGAGGGGTTCGCCCGAGCGGTTGGCGCTGGTGGCCACCACAGCTCCGCCAAAGCCCTCGAGCAGCAGGTGGTGCAGGCCCGTGGTGGGTGCCATCACCCCCAGCCAGGCACTTTCCCCCGCGACGTTGATCGCGATGTCCTGGCTCGCGATGTCATTGATCGCGATGGCAGGGTTGGCGTTTCCAGGGTTTGACTTCCGGCGCAGCAGCAGGATTGGGGCCACGGGCCCATCCAGTAGGTCGCCTTCTTCCTCAGAGAGTTGGCAGTGGGCGCTGATCCAGGGCCTGGGGGCCATCAGGGCCAGGGGTTTGGCGGGACGGCCCTTCCGGCGGCGCAATTCGGCGATGGCCGGCCCATTGCTGGCATCCACCAGCAGCTGGAAGCCCCCCATGCCCTGCACGGCAACGATCTCTCCGCGCTTTAACGCCGTTGCGGCTGCGGCGATGCATGCCTGATTGCCCTCTTCGACCTGGTCGGCTTGCTCGATGGGATCGGCTTGGCCGCGCCAGTGGAGCTGGGGCCCGCAGCTGGAGCAGCCCAGGGTCTGGGCGTGGAAGCGGCGATTGGCGGGATCGTCGTAGTCGGCCTGGCAGGGCCCACACAGGGGAAAGGCCGCCAGGCTGGTGTGGATCCGCTCGAAGGGCAGCTGGTTGAGCACGCTGTAGCGGGGCCCGCAATCGGTGCAACTGATCAGGGGGTAGCCGTGGCGCCGGTTGGTGGGGTCT
>CANHGA010000133.1 GCA_947460085.1 Synechococcaceae cyanobacterium | reverse complement strand
GCCAAACAGCTGCAGCTCAGGCGGGGAGCCAGGCTGAGCAAATCGGCGCCGTGGCGGCTGGCGTCGGCCAGGGCCAGCCGCAGGGCCCCAGGCTCCAGGCGCACATCGGCATCGAGGAAGAGCAACCAATCGCTCCCCCCGGCCTGATCCAACCACCGGTTGGCCTGATGACAAGCCCAGTTTTTCCCCACCCAACGCTCCCCCTCGGGCCGGGGGCCTGCAGGCAGAAGCGCCGAAGCCACCGAACCGGCCGCCAGGGCCGCCTCGGCCAAGGCAGCGGTTTGATCGGTGGAACCGTCGTCAACCACCAAGAGCCTCCAGGCGGAGCAAGGGGGCTCGCTGGCCAGGATCGAGGCGACGCAAGCGCCGATGTTGGCGGCCTCGTTGTAGGCCGGCACCACCACCGTGAGTGAATCAGGCACCGTGAGTGAATCAGGCACCTTGCCTGGGGCTGATCCCAGGCAAGGTGCCTGGGCAAAGGTGCGCTGCAGCAGGGCAAGCATGACCAGCAGGCCGGCGCAAGAGACCAGCCCCCAAAGGGCAACAAGCAGGTTCCAGCTCGTCGTCAAGCTCGGTTGGGATAGGGCAGCCCCATGCTGGCCACCTGGCGGTCCCGCGCCGCGCGGCGGCACATCCGGCGGAAGGGGGCCAGGCCAATGCCAAACAACTGCTCAAAGGACTGGTTTGCCCCCATCACCGAGGCCAGCCCGCAGCGATCCACCTGCCGCTGCAGGGTGATCTGGGGCTGGGCCGCAATGCCCTCAAACAGCCGGTTCAGCCTCAGATGTTGGAGAGATTGAAACGGGGTCTTGCCGCGGCAGTGGTCAAAACACAAATCAAGCCAGTCGCCATTAACGCCCAGGGCTTCCGCCATCGATTCCAGCTCGATGGCCTCACTGCACTGGTCAGCGAAATAACCCACCGCCTGATTCACCAGATCGATCTGATCGGCCAGCTCGACCGGGAGCCTCGCCTGGCTCTGGTGGGGCCGGTGCTTACGGGAAGCCCTCGGCTGATTCGGAACAGGTCGCATGCCTCCCCATCACTCACCGGTGACCCAGGCATAGCCATGGCCAAGCCGACCCGCAACGCGCTGTGCCCTGATCGAGACCAAGGCGAATCAAACCGTCACAGCGCAACAACAAACGCAATGATGGGTCGACTGAACCATGAACGTTTTACCCATGAGCTGCACCAGGGCTGATGGCTGATCCCCAGACCCGATTTGACCGCCGCCACCTGGTCTTGCTTCTGGCCGCCTTGGCCTGCATCGGCGGCCTGGTGCTGTTTGTAGCGGAAATGGATTTGGAGCTTGACTCCGGGCTCTCACCCCAAAACCCAACGCCCCAAAGCTCCTCGCCCCAAAACACGCCACCCCCCTCGAAGTAACCATGACCAGCCTGTTTGCAATCGTCACCAGCGTGTTCCTGGTGCTTGGCCTACACCTTGAGGGGCCCTTGCCAGGGAATCTGGGGGTGCACGCTGGCAGCCTGTCTCCCTGCGAGAGCAGCGCCCATTGTGCCCGCGCCGACTGGGCCGTAGCCGATCCAGAAGCCGCCTTTGCCACCCTGCAAGCCGTGGTTGCGGCCAGCCCTCGCACCCTGATCGTGGAGCAGCGCCCTGGCTACCTGCATGCCACCGCCACCAGCCAATTGTTTGGCTTTGTCGATGACCTGGAGCTCTATGCCCAGGAAGGCACCGGCTCCCTCCAGGCCCGCTCCGTGTCCCGGCTCGGCGATTCGGATCTCGGTGTCAACAACCAGCGGCTGCAAGCCCTGCACCAGGCCCTGGTCAGCCCAGGTCCTGCAGGGTGAGTTTGCGGGCCAACGCTTCCCCACTGCGCAGGGCTCCTTCGACCCGGCCAAAGCCCTCGCCAGCGAGGTAATCCCCGCAGAACGCCACCTGGCTTTGGGGGCAGAGCATCAACTCCGTGGGCAAGCCTGGGGCCATCGGGAAGGCCGCCCCCCAGCGCATCAACTGCCGATCGGGCTTGGCCAAACCCGTGAGCCTGGACTGCCACAGGTTGGCATCACCGCTGGGATCCCCAAGCCAGGGAGCCAGGGCCTGCACCAAGGCCTGCTGGAGGGCGGCGATCACCGTGTCTTCCTTGCCGTCCTCAGGGGGCAACTGCAGGATCTGGGCTATGGCGGAATGGGTGCCGTAGACATCGAGATGGTCGGCGGCAAAGGCATTGCTGGAATGGGCCACCACCACACAGCGACCATCGGCCAGGGGCTGGATGGTGATCCGCCGCAATCCCCAACGCTGCTGGGCAGCCGCATCGCAATGGAGCAGGCGAAAGGGCAGGGCAAGCCACGGCTCCGCCCAGGCCGCCGGCAGGACGAACAGGGCATTGCTCCTGGCCTCGCTGCGAATGCCAGCGATGGTGGTGAGGGCGTGGTCGAGCTGCAAATCGTTGAGGGCGGCGGCAGCCGCCTTGAGGGGCACCTCCGGCCACTCAAAGATCCGTTGGGTGCGGGGATGGGCCAACAGGGTGCTGCCCAGCACCAGCCAATCGGCCTCGGCCAAGGGGTCGCCTTCGCGGCCGATCAGCTGCCAGGGGCCCCCGGGCACCTTGGCGAGATGGCGCACCAGGGTGCCGTAGTGGGCATCGATGGGGCCTGCAGCCGAGCCAATGGCCAACAATCCCCGGCAGAGCTGGTCCATCCCGCCGACACCGCGGTAAAGCCGGCCCAAACCAAAGGCATCGGGCTTGCCGAGCTCGAGCCGGGACTCCCCCTCGAGGCCCGCCACCCCACCAGTCCAGGGCTCAATCCAGCCGCCAGCCACCAGGGGATCCAGCAACGTCGGATCGGCCTGGGAGGTGAGGTTGAACAGGGGGGCCCCATGGTCAACCGCAACCTGCTGATCAAACCTGGAACGCCGGGTACTCGCCCGCCCCCCGGGGCCGCGCCCCGTTTCCCAAAGGCTGATCGGCGAACGCACCCCCAGGCGACGCAATTGGGATACCAGTCCGCAGCCAGCCACTCCGGCACCGATCACGGCGATGGATTGGGGCATTCGAACGGGCAAATCCTCGGATGTGCGTCCAGGATGCCTGCTACTTGGAAACCTGCCGGAATTGTTACGGGATTGATTAGGGCCGCTGGGCCACCACGGCAAAGAAGGGATCACCCTTGCCGCCCAGCCAGCCCAGGGGGCCTTCCAGCTTGGTGTCTTCGGCGATGACGGCCTCAATCAGCCAACCGCCATGGGCCAGAACCTTGGCCACGTAGTCCAGGTGGTCGCGATCGGAACCGTCCAACCAAACCTGGGGAGCTTTCTGGGCAAACATGCGATTGGAAAAGGCCACGATCAACTGACCACCGCCGCGCAGCACCCGCTTCAGCTCGGCGGCGACGGCCTCGGGTTGCTGCAGGTATTGCCAGCCCGCCACGATCAACACCGCATCCAGGCACCGGTCTTCGAGGGGCAACTGCTGGTTGACGTTGAGGTTTTGGACAAAATGGCGGCTGAGCCTGGGGTTGGCGGCCAACTCCTGGCCATTGAGGCCATGGCCGATCACCTCGCCAAAGCTCACCTCCTCGGGCAGGTGACTCACCCAGCTACCCATCAAATCGAGCAGTACGGATCCCGGCTTCAGGCGCTCCCGGTAAAGCTGGGTGAGGCGACTGCGAAAGGCCCCATCGAGGTGCTGGACAAAGCGGGGCTGGGCATAGAACAGCTCATCGCTGTTGGCATCCAGCTTCTGGCGCTGGGCTTCCGTAAGCAGGGACTGGATCACAGGATTTAGTTGTATTCGCCAGGGATGTCGTTCTTGCGCACCGTGACGCGGTCAAAGCGCTGGCCGGAGGCCCGCAGCAATTCGTCGCCTGAAAACTCAAAACCGAGCTTGAGGGCTATCTGGGCCACGTCATCGGCGGTGGCCGCCGCCAGCACCTGCTGCTTGAGGGCGGCATCGTCCTGCATGCGCACCAGGAAGGCTTTCAACTGTTCGCGGGCCACGCTCCCCATCGCCGAGACGACGACAGCTTGGCCTGGCGAAGGCTTTCATGCGTTGATTTGCCCATCTGGGGAGCCCAACGCCGTGAATAAACCTCCAAATGGGCCGGTCGCCCCGGAGAGGTCGCTTAAGGTTTTATTTACATTCCATAGATCGCCGTTTCATGCAAGACAATCACCCCGTTCTGCTGTCCCTGGATGCCGCCCTGCGCTCCTTCCGCAGCGCCTATGCGGACCAGCCCAACGAGCAGACCCGCTACCAGGTGGTCCGGATGGAAAGCCTGATCCAGCAGTGGGCACCCCAGCGGGGCTTGGCCAACTAGTTCGGTTCTCTGGCTCGCAATGGGCCAGGCTGGTCTTCGAGAATCAAGCCTCATCAGCGCTAGGTCGTTGGCTTGAGCACTCTCCATCTGGTGGGGCCAGCCCTTTTCTCACCAGGCCTGCTTTTTTCACCAGGTCTCCTGTCACCAGCCCTGGTGACCAAGTCGTCGCTGTTTGGGATTGGCATTGCCTTCAGCCCCCTGCACATCGGGGTGGTGACCCTGCTGCTGCTTGGCAAATCCCCCCTGCAACGGGCCCTCACCTACGTGGCCGGATGGGCGACGGCCAATGCCCTGGCCATCGCGGTGTTGATGGCCATTGGCGAAGCCTTCTCCATCAACTTGAGCCATGGCGGCCGGGAGCAGGTGCTGATCGACTTACTGGGCGCCGGTGCCCTGATTGGCCTGGGCCTGTACCAACTCACCCCCCAGGCCAACATCGGAGAGGAGGGCATGGCCCTCAAACTGATGAACCAATTGCCCGACTTCAGCACGGCTGCGCTGCTTGGGATCGGCGCAATCAGCGCCCTGCTCACCCCGGAAAATCTGGTCTTCTATTTAAAGGAGGCGGGCCTGCTGCTGCTCAACGAACCGGGCCTCAAGGCCGATGCCGAGGTGACAGGGCTGTTCACCTTGATGGCCAGCTCCCTGCTGCTGCTCCCCCCCTTGGCCTGGCTCGTGAGCGGCGGCGGCATTCGGGAATCGATCACCAAGCTGGAGGGCTGGCTTCAACACAAGGCGGAATGGCTTGTGGGGGTCCTGGCCCTGGTGCTGGGCGCCTATCTCCTCTACGAAGGCCTGCATGGCCTCGATCTGATGCCCAGCGCCCTTGCAAGCGCCTAACCAGCAAGCAGAAGCGATGCATTGCAGAAGACAAGCCCAGCAAGCAGGTCCTAAGCTAAAAAAGATATTGAGATAAATTCTTTGTGAACTCTCCCTACCCAAACAGAGTCAAAAGGGGAAGGCTCATTGTCCTCATCATAAGAATTTCGTTCGCATCCGCAGGGTTTGTACTCCTTAGGGCCCTTGTCAATAAACTAGGACTTGACATACTCGAAGTAAGTCCACTCTTTTCATCGCTCGTTGCAGCAACCGTATTTCTGCTTGGCTTCTTGCTTAATGGCGTATTAAGCGATTACAAGGAGAGCGAGAAACTACCCGGGGAGATTGCGACAGCCCTTTACTTACTCTCCAAGGAGATCAAAGCCATACCCGTTCACGCCCCTGGCGCACAGATTCAGGAGGAGCTCCAATCCATTTACTACCTTTGCCGCAGCATTATTCGCTGGATCAAAGGAGAAATTAGCACCGAGCAAGTCATGGCCAATTACAGCCTGACCCATGACCATTCCGTCAAAGCCAGTGCTTGGCTGAAAGACTCGACGCTTAAGGGACGTCTGATGGGCGAAATGGGATCCATCCTTCGAAGCCTCAATCGCATCGAAGTGATCCGTGAAACCGATTTCGCCACCATTGTTTACCTGTTGGCCTACGCAGCAGCTGGAATCCTTTGCCTCGGACTCACGCTAATCAAGAACGACGCCACATCAATTTATAACAATGGATTCTTCTTGTTTAGCCTTTCTTGGATACTCGTTTTCATCCTTCATCTCATCAGCGACCTCGACAATCCCTTCGGATTTAGCGACAAGTCTTCAGCCGAAGATGTGGACCTGACGATCCTGGAATCAACCCAACTGAGACTTGAAGAGATCT